>NZ_JBEXCR010000041.1:0-128899 GCF_040605375.1 Nonomuraea sp. NPDC005650 | reverse complement strand
AAGTTGTGGCCGCGCTCCAGGGCTTCGTCCAGCAAGGCACGGGCGACCCCTGGGCGGTGCAGGTTGAGGTAGGCGCGGTCGCTGGTTCGTAGCACGCGCAGAGCCGGTCCGCCAGCACGCGCCGCGACGGTACTCAACGCCTCGCGGTTTCCGCCGCTCGGCGTGCTCCCTCTCGCCACCCCGCACCACCCCTGGCACGGGCACGCCGTTTCAGCGCGCGCTTTCCCACGTTCCATACGGACGCCGCAGGCCGGGCTCGCGCCGCCTTCATGCCGGGCACCGCCTGACCAGTACTACGGGTCTCCGCCAGACTCATCCCGAGACACATTCACCGCCCCGGTTTCGATGCCACCTTCCAGTTACGACACGTCATCAGCAGTTCGCTCACGCTCGCCTTCCCGGCCCCCACCTGTCGCATCTTTTGCGCCTTTTCCTCATCGCTCACCACGACGGTCTTCAGCCAACGCAGCATGAGGCGGTTTGACGCCTCCCCCCGCAGGGGCGACGCCGAAGGGCCAACCTTCATCATCCGCACAGCACCACATCGAGAGATCGGCCTACCGATCAACCCCTCTCCGTGCTCGTGGCACACTGAACGTGCAGGTCATCGCCTCACCGGACGGCACCATCCTGTGGACGTCTGGAGCCCTGCCCGGCAAGGCTCATGACCTGAGCGCCGCCCGTATCTGGGGCATCCTGCGTGCACTGGAGCAGGCGGGCATCGTCACCTTGGCGGATAAGGCGTATCAAGGGGCCGGGGGCCCGGTTCTCACTCCATACAAGGGCAAGGGGACAAGCCTGAATCTCAGAAGCGGGCCAACCGCGCCCACGCCAAATTCCGCGGACCCGGCGAACGCGCGAACGCCCAGCTGAAGAGTTGGAAAATCCTCCGAAAGCTACGCTGCAGCCCGTCCAAGGCCGGCCACCTGTGCAAGGCCATAGCCGTCCTGCAAAACCATCGCGTCGCCCAGGCCGCATGAGGCTGAAATAGGTTCAGTTTTCGCCGCGCGTGGCTGTGGAACCCGGCGCCCCGCGAAGCTAAAAGGGCGGCTCATCAATAGACCCTCTGTCCGCGCCCCAAAATTCGCTCCAAGCGTCGTCCGCCTCGTTCTCTGGTTCCGTCGAGCCCTTTAGTGAGCCAACATCTTCACCCCAAGCCGCCAGTCCCGAAATCGCCGCAGCCCTATGGCCTTGCCAGGAACTGACGGCCAAAACACTTCGCACCTTAGGGGCTATCACTTCACGATAGGACGCAAGTTCTGGAGCATGCAGAAGATGGACAGCGGCGAGAAGTGCCGCCTCCGCCACTTTCAAATCTGGATCGGAGATACAGGGATACACTCCTTGAAAAAGTGCAGGGCGGGCTCCTCGCATCTCACTAAAAAGGGGATTCTGATCCATCACATCTGGACCGAACTGTGCTTCAAGCTCCCGTTCTCTTGATACACCTATGTGGTAAGCCACTTCGGCTAGCCATTCCAGCAATTCAGTTCGCTGCGTGGCGTTCAAGGCTTCCCTGCTGCGCACCTCACGCAGGACGGCCGCAACATACAGTGCGGCTGCGGGTGTTGCGGAGTAGAGCGACCCTTGATGAAAGAGGCAGTCCCACAGGTGGTCAAGGGCGATGGAAGCCGCATGGGCATCACCGGACACAAGACCAGCCAGCTTGGCTTGCGTTTCAGGAGCAGCCGGCCCATGACTGTGCTGTAGACGAGACCACTCGGTCTCATCGAGGAGAGTATGCGGATCAGGCAGTACATCAGCCATAGACGAATCGTGCCACATGCAGACGAGCGCCGACAACAGAGCCTCCAGAAAGGCTACGGCCTTGACAACCGTGCGCCGTCCGGAGGCCCTGTTTCCACCAGAGGCAGGACCGAATAGTCCTCGGCAGATCTCAGTCCGGAGCCCCCCGGTATGTGTTTGCGTTGTAGAACTTTCTATTACGCTGGAATCTCACCGTGAGTTCTGCGCCTGGTGGAAGCATTTTGCTCAAGGTCCCCGAGCACGTGCCGCAGACCCCTCGGGGGTGACTGATCATAAGCCGCGCTTCCGTTGCCTTGTACTTCCGCATCAATGCAGCGGCCTGGGCCTCTACATGCGTGGCATAATCGTCCTCGACTCCAGGCGGCCTGCGGTATCCGGGATATGGCTTGCTCGATGTGAGGTCGAATGTTCCATGCCCCTTGATCCAAAGGAATCCACCCGTAGCGCCTTTTGCGCTCTTGGAATCTCCCGGATTCGAGGACCGTGCAGCGTTCTCCGCAGCCCTAGCATGTGCTATTTCGTCTGGGGTTGGGCAAGTATCGTTGTGGACAAGGAGCGGCGTGGTGCCAGCCAGCACATAGTACGTGTGCAGATCGGCGACGGTCAGGTTGTGTGCCCGCTGGGTGGTGCTCCACTTTTTGACAGCCGTGACTTGGATATGCGTTCCAGCGGAGGTGCGCAACCACATGCCTGGCTGGAGGTCGCCGGCGCTGACCCACTCCCGCAAGTCAGGAACCCAGAACGGGTGCTCACTGGTGGCGACTACCGTGTCGGCCCCCGGGTGGTCCTTGTGTGCCCTCGTATCACCTCCGACACTTTCCTGAACAGCCAACTCGATGAGATTCTTGGCGCCTTCTCCAGCAATGAGTGCTGTCACAGCCTCGGCCGACGTCGCCCCAGTCTCGGGATCTGCGGCCATCACAGAGTCGCCGACCTTGATGTCTTCGATGGCCTTATGACTGCCATCCGCCATAAGAACCTTTGTGCCGGGCGCGAAGCTGTTTCCACAAGGTGATGTCTTGACAGGCTTCTTGACCCGGGACACAGACGTCACAGGTCGTTTGCCGAAGCTGATCGGGTACCTGGCGGACATCGCGCTGCTGAAGCCCTTGTCGGACATTCCGGCTCCCAGCACCGAACTCAGGTAGCGCCAGGCCTCGGTTTCCTCCTTGCGTATATGCGATTCGCGGGTGTAATAGCGGGATCGCTGTGCTTCACGCTTCTTCCAGGCAGCTATTTCTCGTTTCTGCTTGGCGTATTGCTGCTGGCGCTGCTTGTGGATCCTTTTCTCAGTCTTGGTCTTCTTCGCCCCGTTGGGGTTGTGAGTTTTCGCGAACGTGGCGTCGGACTCGCGGGTTCCAGTGTCGACGCGGCGGCCGTCGGGGTCGGCCAGGTCGATGGGGTTGTTGGCGGCGTAGGAATAGGCGTTGGCCCATGCGGGGGTGCGCAGGTCGAGTTCCGGGTCGGTGGAGGTGAACCGGGCGATGGCCGGGTCGTAGTAGCGGGCGCCCAGGTAGGTGAGGCCGGTGGAGGCGTCTTCGGTCTTACCGAGGAACCCGCGGTCGGTGAAGGGGAGGTCGTCCGCGCCGCGACGCTGGCCGTAGGGCAGGTAGCGTTCGCGGCTGACGGTGCCGGTGGTGTCGTTGACGGCCAGTTGGGTGCTGCCGTGCTTGCCGGCGAGCATCCAGGTGACGCCGCTGGCGTCGCGCATGGCGACCAGGTCTCCGTCGGCGCTGCTGTAGTAGCGCTTGC
Source organism: Nonomuraea sp. NPDC005650 (assembly GCF_040605375.1). NCBI lineage: Bacteria > Bacillati > Actinomycetota > Actinomycetes > Streptosporangiales > Streptosporangiaceae > Nonomuraea > Nonomuraea sp. NPDC005650. The sequence goes on along the minus strand of NZ_JBEXCR010000041.1, from coordinate 125,380 downwards.
CAGCCACCGAACCGGCGGACAGGCGCAGCTCCATGGCGCCGAGGTAGAGCGTGGTGCTGCCGTCGGGGTCGCGCCGGATCAGGCGCTCACCGGCGGCATCGTAGACCATGCCGGTCTGCTGGCCATCGATGGTGGCCTGGGTCAGCTGGCCGAGCTGGTCCCAGGTGAAGGTGCCTTGCTTGCCCGCGACGGTGCGGGCGCTGAGCTGGCCCTTGGCGTCGTAGGCGTAGGTGTCGGTACCGCCTGGGCGGGCGATGCTGGTGACCGCGTTGGGGCGGACGGCGCTCGCGCCGGGGGCGGGGTAGGTGTAGGTGGCGGTCTGGCCGTTGTCGGTCAGAGTGGTGAGGTTGCCGACCTTGTCGTAGGTGTAGGCCTGGCTGTAGGGGTCGATGCCCTGGGCGTCGCCGGTGCCGGTGCAGGTGCTCGCGGTGGTGGTGTAGGCGGTCTTGAGGCGGAGCAGGCCGTCGTAGGTGAAGCATTCGGACTGGCCGTCGGTGCTGCCGGGGATGGCCGAGTCGGCGTCCAGGACGCGGGTGATGGTGCCGGCGATGTTGTAGCTGTAGCGGTCGTCCTGGACGGTATCCGGGGTGGTCGTGTTCGCCTTGGTCTGGGTGGTGACGCGGGAGAGCCAGTCGGTGGTGGCGTCGCGTTCCAGAACGCGTTTGATCTGGCCGTTGCCGCCCAGCAGGCGACTTTCGAGCTTGCCGGTGGCGGTGAAAGTGGTGTCCTTGACGTAGGTGAAGCCGCCCAGGTCGGACGTGGTCGCCTTGGTCAAGCCGAGATCGGTGTAGCTGTGCGTGAGCTTCTCGGCGGGCAGGCCGCCGGCCGCGGGCAGGGTCTGCTCGCGTAGGTTGCCAGCCGCGTCGTAGGCGGAGGTAAAGGTGTAGTCGCGGCCGAGACCGCCTTCGGTGGCCGGGACGGTGACCGTGGTGCCGGTGGGCCGGTAGTCGCTGTCGTAGGCGGTGACCGTCTGGGTGTAAGGCTGGCCGCCGCTATAGCGAACAGCGGTGGCGGGCTGGCCCTTGGCGACGGTGTCATAGGTCCACGCGGCGAGGTTGGTGCCGGTGTTCGGCTCGCCGGCCCACTGGCTGGTGCGGCGGCCCAGATCGTCGTAGACGGTGGAGACCTTCTGACCCTTGCCGTCGATGGCCCAGATCTGCCGGCCCGCGGCATCGTAACCGTAGCTCGAGGCGCCCGCGTCCGGATCGGAGGCGGCGGTGCGCTGGTCCAGCCAGTCATAGGTGTAGGTGCGGACGTTGCCGTTGGCGTCCGTCATCTTGGTCAGGTTGTCGTTGAGGTCGTAGCCGTAGAGGGTGTCGGCGTGGCTGGTCGCGTCCGACCACTCCTCGACCTTGACGACGCGGTCGAAGACGTCGGTGACGGTGGCGGTCTTGCCGCCGACCGGCGGGGTGACCTCGACGCGGTCGGCGCCGGGATAGGCGGTGCTGGTCCGGCGCAGCTCGGTGCCCTCGTGGTAGGCGATGGACGCCACTGCGCGTTCCAGGCCGTCGTAGACGGTCTTGGTCCACTGCGGCAGGCTGGTCAGCGCCGGGTTGAGCAGGCCGCTGCCCGGCTCGTCACCGTTGTGCACCGGCTCGGAGATCGCCTCGGCCAAGCCGCGCGCGTCGTAGGTGCTGGCGACGACGATCCGGCCACCGCCAGGAGAGGCGGTCTGGCTCTCGCGGGTACGGCCGAGCCCGTCATCATAACTGTGGCTGGTGGTCCACTTGGCCGCAGTGCCGGTGCCGGTCAGCAACTGCTTGGCGGTGGTCTTGATGGGTGCGGCGGGCTGGCCCAACCAGCCGTCCCAGTCGATGTCGTAGGCGACGGTGGCGCTGGGCGTGCCGCCGCTGCGGGGCTGGCCCGGCTTCCACAGCGCCGTGGCGCGGCCGAGTCCGTCGTAGTCCAACTCGGTGGTCTTGCCGTTGGCGTCGACCGTCGCGGTGGGCTCGCCCAGGGTGTGCGAGACACGCGTGGTGGCGGTGTGGCCGAGCAGGTTCTTGACCGTGATGCCGCTGGTGGGCCAGCCGATCGCCGGGGTGTAGGTGGTCGTGGTGGTCTTGCCGAGCGCGTCGGTCGCGGTCAGCGTCCGGCCGTAATCGTCAAAGGTGGCCTTGGCGGTGGAGGTCGTGCTCGCGTTGGTGTAGGCGCGGACCTCGGTGGGGTTGCCGTCGCTGGGCTTGTTCGTGGCCGGGTCGGTCCCTTGGTCGTACAGGGTGACGGTCTTGCCCACCAGGGCTCCGGCGGCGCAGTCGTCGCCGGAGCGCTTCTCCACCACAGACGGGAAGTCGATCAGCCACTGGCCGGTGTCGGTGTTGCGTGCATACGTGATCTTGGTGCAGGAGTTGTCGGTGGCGACGCCGTCCTGACCGTAGTCGTTGATCGTCTCCGGCAGCCCGTCGTCGTTCGGCACGATCTTCTCGTCGGTGTAGCTCCAGGTGCCCCCGGTGACCTTCTCCCTCGAGCGCTCCCGGGTCTGCACCACATACGCCGGGTTCTGGCCGGCCCATCCGGTGCCGGTCGACTTGAGGGTGTACTCCCACCGGGTGGAGTCGGTCTCGGTGTAGGCGCGTGGGCTGAGCGTGGTCATCTGCCAGGTCTGCTCCTGCAGCACCTGGCCCTGCAGCGGCGGTGCGTCGGTGACCGTGGTGCCGTCGAAGTCGGTGACCGTGCCGCCGGTGCCGCGTAAGAAGGTCTGGGTACTGACGCTGTAGCCGGCCGGGTCGCTGCCGGAGCCTTGGACGGTGCGGACCTGACCGTAGCCGCGCCAGTCCGAACCGGCCGGCGCCAGGTTCGGTTCGGCGATCTGGACCGGGTTCGTCCAGCGCGGGCTGCCCAGGAACTCGTAGCTGTGCACCATGTCCGGGGAGCCGCCGACCATGTCGCGCTCGACCACCTTGGTGGCCAACTGCTTGTAGAAGCGGGCCCAGGCCTCATAGCCGCTCTCGGGCTCGCTGCCCATGTCGGCCTGGTAGCAGTCGCCGACCTGGTCGTTGTGGTAGTTGGAGCCGTCGCGGCCCTTGGCGCCGCCGCACGGGTCGGCCTGGCCGTAGGTGACCTCGGTCCGGCCGCCCATCCCGTTCTTGATCGCCGCGATGCGCGGCACCATCCGCCAGGACAATTGGTCCTGCCAGTCGGAGTTGCTGATGTAGTCCATCCGCCCGGCCAGCATCACCGCGTCGAAGTCCAGCGGCGGCAGCGTAACCTCCGGCTCGGCCGCCTGACCGGTCTGCTGCACGGTGTCCAGCCACATTGCCGCGTCCCATGGCAGCCCTTGGTCGGTGCGCTGGTACACCCAGGTGTGGGTGAGGTCCAGCCGGTCCACTGGGTCCCATGTGCCCGAGCCGGACGTGCGCGACTCGGTCTGCACCGAGGCAAGCCGGCGCGTGGCGAAGAAGGAGATCGCGTCGTTGGCGCAGCCCGCCGCCTGCGCGCACTGCAGGTCGGTCGGCACGTCGTCGCCGGTACGCGCGCCAGTGGTGAACGTCATCCGCGCGGTCGGGACACTGCCGGCGACCTGCGTGTTGTGCCCCCACGTGACCGAGGACAGGAACCCGCCCCGGTCATAGGGCAGCACCTCATACACCTCATCCGTGCACGAGGGCAGGCAGAAGTGGTTGACATCCCGGTAGTAGGAGTAGTCGGTCACGTTCTCGTTGCGGTCGATCTCCTGGTCCAGGTTCCACCGCCACACCCCGGTGCAGGTCGGCGGGATGAAGTTGTCCCAGTACCGGTCGAAGCACGGCTCACCCCGCTCCTCCCCGACATACGGCACCTGCCATTGGGCGTCCTTGTTGTAGCCGAACCGCCAGACCTGCCCGTCCCGGTCGGTGACCTTCCAGTACGCGTTGCCGTCCGCGCCCCCGGCCACCTGCTCGATCTTCCAGCCGAAGTCCGGGACTGTCTTCCACGCTCCCGCCGTGGTCTTGACGATCTGCGCCGATCGGCCGCCCGCGCTCAGCACCAACTCCGACTGCGTCCGGTCCACGCCGGCCGTCGTCTCGTCCGGCGCCTCCCAGCACAACGCCCGGCCGTTCTCGGCCTCCTCTGCGTACCAGATCAGGTCCGCGTTGTTGGGGTCGTACTCGGTCCTCACGTCGCAGCGGCGGAAGCGCCGCTCGATGAAGCCCGCGCTCAGGTCCCAGCCCGCGCCGACCACGCTGGACTGGTTGTTGGTCCAATCCCCCTGCCCGTCGACCGACGAGGCGTCGTACTGCAGCGACAGGTCCGGCCCGTTACCGGCCACCGACGGCGGCTCCGGCAATGGCAGGTCGTAGTCGAACCCGCCCCCGGACGTGCCCGCCTGCCAGGCGCCCGACGGCTTGAGGTCGGTGGCGCCCCAGTTGCCGTCCGGCCCGGTCAGGCTGGCGGCCAGCATGTATATCGAACCCGCCGCCAGCTGGGCCTCCAGCTTGGCCTGAGACGCCTTGGCCGCATCCGCCTTGGGATCCTTGCCCGGCGCCGGCGGCTTGACCGCCACCTCCTTCGCGCCGACGGGGGTCGCCTCCACCTCCGCGGTCAGCGTGCCCGCCTTGAGGCTGTTGGTCGAGGGCACCATCGTGGGCCGCATCACGCACGTCTTCGGCCGCGGCGCTTGGACGGCGCACGCGGGCAGCCGCACTACCTGGAGCCGGCTGGCGAACTGGCCGCCGTAGGCGTCGCGGAAATCGGCGTAGGAGAACACCGCCTGTACCTTGCCCGGGGTCGCGCCGCCATCGGCTCGCACCATCCGAGCAGCGATCCCCACCCCGCCCAGCTTCGCCACGGTCTCCGGTGTCAGCGTCTCCACTGACACCTTGTCCGGCCCGCCGTCTTGGGCCTGGCCCACCTGCACCGGCAGCGTCCCGGCCTCGGCCAGCTTGCCCGGCTCCGGCACGCTGACTTCGGCCTTGCCGGGCTCGGGCCACACCGGCTTCTTCCGTGTCGCCTTTGGCGCCGACTCCTCCGCACCCTTGACCGTCTTCTTCGCGGGAACGGGATGGCCGTCCACCGACTGCTCCGGATCCGGCGCGGCCGCCGCCGGCTGCACCAGCTGATCAGGGACTCCCACGCTGGAAATCAGCACCAGCGACGCGAGTCCGACTACTAAGGCCACCCACCAGCGGCGTAAGCCACGCATCCCATTAACCCCTTCGAGGCACGCTGACGCAGACCCCGGGCAACAGGGCCTTCAAGCGCCTAAAGCAGACATAAGGACGATCAAGAGGAATGTGATCGACGATTCAAGATCGGTCAACGATGGGAACGTCGCTTACCTGACACATACAGTCACGAGAGAGTCGATGACCGTGAACGTGTTTGCTGGTCAGGCGAATCGTCAGATATGACGACTCGCCACACGAAAGTCGAATGTGATTGGCATCACATTCTCCACGAGATGACCGGTGCTTCAGACTGTTGCCGCGCTATGGGTGCCGCGCCTTCGTCGCGCTACCCCTCTTGAAGGAACGCTCCAAAGGAGCGAGTAGCCCGGCATGTGTTCGAATGAGTGGCTGACGGTCACCGTCGTCCGCCTTCGCCCCCCATGGAGGAGTAGTCATTTCACTTAGCTGCATTCCAGAAGTTCCGCTTGTATCCCGCAGGCAGCCAGGGGCTGGTCCACTGGGCCCGCCGCGGTGAGCAGTTGGCGGGGTGAGCGGGCGCGGAAGAAGACGTAGATCTGTTTGAGCCGGCCGGGCCAGCTGTGCGCCTGCCGATAACTACATCCGCCCAGGTCATGACTCTGCGAAGGCTTCGCTTGGCGCACGCGACCTCCGGTCACCCGGGACACGGAAGCGCGTAGGGCAGGATGATCCGCTGTGCTCCTTCGCCTGTGCGCCTGCCGAAAATTCCATCCGTGCAGTTCAAGCCGCATGTAAGTACTCGTGGAGGATTCCGTCGAGCCGGTCTCGTCGGCGTATGTTCAGGTCGATGATTCGCTCGGGATTCGTGATCGGGTCCGGGACGGGACGCAGCGGGGCTGCTTGGGTCAGGGCTTGATGGGCGCGGTGCTGGTTGTAGAAGTGTTCGTACTCGCGTAGGGCGTAACGCAGGTGGCGTTCGTTCCAGAGCAATCAGCGGTCCAGGAGTTCGTGGCGGCAGGACTGCACCCATCGCTCCATGATCGAGTTTATTCGCGGCATCCGGATACCGGTGAGCACCGTTTTGATGCGGGCCTCGGCGAGGATCTCGTCCATGAGGGCGGGGAACTTGCCGTCCCTGTCTCGGATCAGAAAGCGCACCCGGTTGCCCGCATCTTCCAAGTCCATTACGAGATTCCTGATCGCCTGGACGACCCAGTCGGCGGTCGGGTAGTGCTGGTGCCCAGCACGCGAATGCGCCTGCCAGCGTGCTCGATGACGGCCAGGATGTACTGATGCTGCCCGTTCAGCGTGACGGTCTCGACGAAATCGCGGGCCAGCAGGGCGTCGGCTTGCGAGCGCAGGAAATCGGCCCACGTGGTGGACGCCCGTTGAGGTGCCGGGTCAAGGTCTTCCTGTTTGAGGATCTCCCAGACCGTGGACGGGGCGACTTTGATGTCGAGCGTGGCGAGCTCACCATGCATCCGCCGATAGCCCCAGCCCGGATTCTCCCGAACCAAGCGCAGAATGAGAGCGCGGATAGAGCGAACCCTGGGCGGGCGCCCGGGACGCTTCGGCCGGCAGGTACGGGCATGGCGCCATCGCATCAGATCGCGGTGCCAGCGGAGGACAGTGTCCGGCCGGATGAGGAGCCGCAGTCGGCGCAGGGCCTCGCGGGCAGCGAGGTCAGCAGGGCGGCGAGAAAGGCCCTGCCCTCCGGGGCGAATCTCACCCTGGTGTCGGCGCCGAGCTGCCGTTCAAGCACGGTGATCTGGTGACGCAGGGCAAGTATCTCCACGTCCTTGTCCCGATCGCCCATGGGCAGCAACCGCAGCGCGGCGAACGTGTTCCTGACGGCGAGGTAGGCCAGACGAAGGAGCACCGCCGATCATCATGCCGCACATGGTCCCTCTCGTAGTGGCCGGAAATCGCGTCACGCCGTGCTAAGCCCTGCAAGGCCATGACCTGGGCGGATGACATTATCGGCAGGCGCACAGCCGCCTGGTTGCCAGGCTTGAGCGGATGGCCTGACCGAACGCTTCCACTGCCCGACCGACCAGCGCGGGGTTTACACACAGATCACTGATCGCGGCCGCGAAGTTGTCACCGCGGGGCGCGCAACCTATGTCAACGTCCTCCAACAGGCTCTTGCCGACCTTAGCGGCGATCGGCAACCGGCCGTCCTGGTCGAGCAACTCCACCGGGACGCAGACCCGGCAAGCCCGTAAGGCGTGACGTAGCCGCCGGGCGGCACGTGTCCCCGGGTCCTAACCGTGGTCGACGGCCGACCTCTGCGGTCCCTGCGCGACGTCCATCGTCCGGAAGAGGACCCCATCGAAGCTTCCGTCGGAGCAACTGCCGTAGATCCGGCCTGGTTACGGCCGCAACCTGACTATAGGCCTGACCCGTCTGATCGGCTGCACCAACATCACTGCCGCCATCAACCACTTCCGCAGCCGTCCGCCTTGGATCCCCGGTTCACGATGAACCAGGCGATCACTACCAAGACCCTTCCCGATTGGCTTCGGGCCAAGGACTTGCAGCGGCTGCGTCTGCTTTGCAGTTCAGTCCAAGAGCTCTGGCGGGCTATGGTCGTCGGTGAGACGCTCCTGGACGTCCGATGACTCTCATAGGAGCTGTCGCCGTACTGGCCCGGCGTCAGCACCAGTGACAACACCCGGCAGCGGCCGTCCGCCGACAGGTGGATCTTGGTGGTGAACCCGCCACGGGAACGGCCTAGGCACTCCCTAGTCTGACCACCTCCACCAATCGGACGGCCAGCGTGGCCAGCATCGGATCGCCCCGATTTGTCCCGGCGGCGTCCCCCATTTCCCGCCCGCGCGCTGTCGGCGGGGGCGGTGTGCGGGGCGCGCCGGCCGCGTGCTGGTGCGCCCGGACGGTGGTGGAGTCCACGGCGATGTCCCAGTCCAGGCAGCCCTCGGCGTCCTGCTCGGCCTGGATCGCGGTCAGCAGCATCTGCCAGGTGCCATCGGCCGACCAGCGGCGGTGCCGCTTGTAGACCGTGATCCAGGAGCCGAATCGTTCGGGCAGGTCACGCAAGGGCAGCCCGGTCCGTGCCCTGTACAGCACGCCGTTGATCGTCGTGCGGTGGTCATTCCATCGTCCACCCCGTCGCCCGCCCTCGGGCAGCAGCGGCTCAACCCGTTCCCACTCGGCGTTCGTTAAGTCACCTCGACCCATAAACCAATCGTGACCGCCCCACCACGAGTGGTCAGCAGATCTAAGAAACAGTCGCCCTGTCCCTTTCGGTGACGCCACACAGGCGTGAAAATCGGGACGGGTTGCCCGCCGACGCCGGCTTAGCGCCTGGGCTTGGAGCCCGTGAAACAGTCTGGCGCCGGGGCCCGACCTTATGGGTCACGCACTGTTGCCTTGAGCACGCCGGTCAGATTGTTCGGTTCCCGACCGAGGCCCCCGGGCAGCTCGCACTCCCGTCGTGGACCTTGGGAAGGAAAGGAGTACAGGCGTGGCGATGATGGAGCCGCAGGAGATCCCCGATGAGGAATACGAGCAGCTCATCGAACGGGTCGCTGCCATCGACGTGGCCAAGGCCAACGCGAAGATCTGCACCCGCACCCCGCACGAAAGCAAACCCGCTCAGCGGCAAACGCGTGTGTGGGACGTGACGGCGACCGTGAACGCGATCGTCGAACTGGGCGACCACCTGAGGTGCCAGGGAATCCAGAAGGTGACAGTGGAATCCACCGGCGATTACTGGCGCATCTGGTTCTATCTGCTGGAAGCGCACGGCCTGGATGTCCAGCTGGTCAATGCACGCGATGTGAAGAACTTGCCCGGACGACCCAAGACCGACAAGCTGGACGCGGTCTGGCTCGCCAAGCTGACCGAGAAGGGCATGTTGCGCCCTTCCTTCGTCCCGCCTCAGCAGATCCGGATCCTGCGCGACTACACCCGGATGCGCAGTGACCTGATCGCCGAACGTACCCGGCACTGGCAACGCGTGGAGAAGCTCCTGGAGGACGCCTTGATCAAGATGTCCTCGGTCGTGAGTACGCTTACCACGCCTTCGGCACGAGACATGATCGAGGCTCTCATTGCCGGCGAGTGCGATCCGCGCGTGCTGGCTGAGCTGGCTCGCGGCCGGATGCGCTCCAAGATTCCCGCCTTGGTCGAGGCCCTGACCGGGCGTTTCGATGACCATCACGCCGAGCTGGCCAGGTTGTTGCTGAACCAGATCGACACTCTCGATGCCGCGGTCGGGCACTTAGCTGCGCGCATCGAGGCGCTGATCGCTGAACTGCCTGTCTCCGACGACTCGGCGATACCCGCGCCCGACCGGTTGGATGAGATTCCCGGCATCAACCTCAACCTCGCCCGCGTCATCATGGCCGAGATCGGTCTGGACATGAGCCGCTTTCCCACCGCTGATCACCTGGTCTCCTGGGCGAAGCTTTGCCCTCGCACCATCCAGTCCGGTGCCACCACGCGCAGCGCTAAGGCCGGCCGCGGCAACCCCTACCTGAAGGCCGCGCTCGGGAACGCCGCCGCGGCAGCCTCCCGAACCGACACCTTTCTAGGCGAGCGCTATCGGCGCATCGCCAAGCGCCGCGGCAGGCCGAAGGCTCTGGTCGCAGTGGCCCGATCGATCCTCGTCATTGTCTGGCACCTGCTCGCCAACCCCACCAGCGGCTTCCATGATCTGGGCGTCGATTATCACGCCAACAGGACCGATCGCGACAACAAGACCCGCGCCCACATCAGGCAGCTCCAGGCGCTCGGTTTCACGGTCACGCTCACCCCAGCTGCCTGACACAACAAGGCCTCCAACAAACCCCGCCGGCGTTCACCGGTCAGGGTTCGCTGCCGCGGGCCCAGCTGAGCACCGATTTTCCGGTCAGCTCTTAGCCCGTGGCTTGCGGGAGCCGTACTCCTCACCCTCGTCACGCTCATGGTCGCCAATCTGCGCCACATGCTGGACGAGCTACACGCTGCCGGCCGCCGCGTACACGAGCCCTGCCGTGCCGGGCCGAGCGTGAACGTCGCCTGCGGCGCGGTTCTTTCCCCGGCGGCGCACGGTCTACCGGCCGGCGCGAACCGCGGCCTCGTCGAGGGTGTCGGCGATCCATTCGGGCAGGGGGACGGCCGCGCTCTGCGCCGCCGCGGTCCAGCGCTGTTCCTGCGCGGAAGAGACCTCAACGGAGATAGTCACTCTGGCCTGGCCGCTGGCCTCGATGTGGGCGCGGCTCGCCTGGATCTCTTTACGTAACTTGCTCTGCGGCCAGCCTTCGGTCTCCGCGCGCGTGAGCCAGATCTCCTGCTCGTCCTCCGGGAGGGCGGCCACTTCGGCATGGTGCTGCAGGCTCAGCGTGTCCCGTCGACGGGACATCGGGAATTTGCGGGCCACCCACGCGTAGTTTCTGAGTGTCTTGTACGACAGCGAGGTCTTGTTGAGGGCTATCCGGTAGCGGTCGGGGAAGTACTCCGCGCCATAGACGAGCCAATCCCCCAGCCACCAGGAGGAGGAGTCGGCAATCACACTCAATTGGTCGCCGATTTTCCGCCACGATTCAAAGGCCATGTCCACGGGGAGTCGCAGCCCGAGCCTCCGGGCCTGTACGGAGGAGTCGAGCCCCAGCCTTCCCGACAAGGGATTCCCGCGCACGCCGGCCGCAACCCGACGGGCGGCGTTGCGCTCCCCTCCCTTTGCTGGGACAGGATCGAGAAGTGGCATCGCCATTGAGTATCATCCCCGTGGTTCTGAAACCCTAGAAGAGCGCTGACGCCGGCTCGGCCCCGGCTCAGATGCAGATTCGTCGAGGCCGGCCCTGTGACCACGACTATGGGCGCTGGAGCGTTTCGCCTGCGCCCAGAAAGCCGTCGCAGGCGTGGCCGGTCATGCGTCGGCAGGGAATGCCTTCATGCGCGCGGGCGCTTCGCGACAGCAAGACGCGATCAGTTGATGACGGAGGCATGACAGCGATCAGGAGGGACTCGGTCACTTACTGGCTCTCCTGAGTAGGCTTTCTGCTGACGGCAGTCAGCAAAGCATGTCAGTCTATTTTTCATCTAAATTTGGGTGCCAACCCTTTGCAACCGCAGGACATCGAACGCCTCAGCACTGCGCCTGCCGAAAATTCCATCCATGCAGGTTGAGCGGTATGTGAGTACTCGTGGGGGACTCCGCCGAGCCGGTTTCGTCGGCGCATGTTCAGGTCGGTGATGTGTTCGGGGTCCGTGATCGTTTCCGGGACGGTGCGCAGCAGGGCGGCTTGGCTCAGGGCTTGGTGGGCTCGGTGCTGGTTGTAGAAGTGTTCGTACTCGCGTAGGGCGTGCCGCCGGTGGGGTCCGTTCCAGATCAGGCAGCGGTTCAGGAGTGTGTGGTGGCAGGGCTGCACCCATCGCTCCGTGATGGATGCCGGTGAGCACCGTCTTGATGCCGCCTTCGGCGAGGATCGCGTCCATGAGGGCGGGGAACTTGCCGTCCCTGTCTCGGATCAGAAAGCGTGCCCGGCAGCTCGCATCCTTCAGGTCCATCACGAGATTCCTGATCGCCTGGGTGGCTCAGTCGGCGGTGGGGTGAGCGGTGGTTCCCAGCATGCGAATGCGCCTGCCGGCGTGCTCGAAGACGGCCAGGATGTACTGACGCTGCCCGTTCAAGGTGACGGTCTCGATGAAATCGCAGACCAGCAGGGCGTCGGCTGGCGAGCGCAGGAAGTCGGCCCACGCGCTGGATGCCCGCTCGGGCGCCGGATCGAGACTTTCCTGCTTGAGGATCTCCTAGACGGTGAAGGGCGTGACCTTGATGCTGAGGTGGTGAGCTTGCCGTGTACCCGACTGTTCCCCCAGCAGGGGTTCTCCGGACCAGGCGCAGGATGAGAGCGCCGGATGGAGCTGGCGGTGGGTGGGCGTCCAAGCCGCTTCGGCCAGCAGGTACGGGCGTGACGCCGTTTTGTCAGATCTCGGTGCCAGCGCAGGACGGTGTCCGGTCGGACGAGGAGCCGTAGTCGGTGCAGGACCTCGACGTCCTTACCCCGATCGCCCACCGGCGGCAACCGCAGCGCCGCAGAGGTGTTCATGATGGTGAGGTAGGCAAGGCGAAGGAGCACGGCCGATCATCCTGCCGCGGCTCTCCCTGGAGTGCTCCATCATCACATCCGGCCACCAGTTGGATCGTGCGTCCTTGATACCATCGCCCGGCAACTCACATCACAAGCTCATCACGTCTGCTTGGCCTGGCGCAGACTCGGGCCCATGAAACCGTTCGTGTGACTGAATCCGCCATATGTGTCCGGTTAGTGCGTATACATTGCTTTACGGAGCGTCACATACCAGTTAGGGCTGTTATCCGTTTTGTGATGATCGTACGTCTTGCCGTGAACATCGGATTTTCTTACGTTCTTCGTCGAAGTGATCGGCTCCGAGCCGCGCGACCTGGAGGGCCGTGGCGGAGAGCGATGGCTGCCGTCTCGTTGGTGTCCTTCGTTGTGGTTCGGAGTGTGATGGCGCATGCGCCGGAATTCGTCATGGCGTCGTTCGGCTGGGATGATCCTTACGCTTGCCGGGTTAGCACCGGGTCTGCTTGTGCTGCAGGCGTCGCCGGCCGCGGCTGCCCCTACGGTGGGCGCGGTGGCTGATCTTGGTGCCTTACCCGCGGTGCCGCAGCAGATGATGGGGTCGGCAACGACACTGCCGCCGTTGGTGCCCGCGACCGAGGTTCCGGCCGCGGCAAAGCCGTCGAACGGGTGGCGCTCGGAGGTGCAGCGGCCCAAGGGAACGGTGCCGCTGGAGGACCGAACGGTGGATGCGGCGGCAAGCTCATCTGAGGAGTCCGGGCTGCCGGCAGGGACGTTGCGGGCCGAGGCGGCCGATCGGGCGGTCATGGCCGTGCCGACCCTGTCGGACGTGTATCCGCAGCAGGGGCATCTGGTCGATTCGCTGACGCCGACCTTGCGGGCGTGGGGGCTGAGCAACAACTCCAGCACCTCGAAGCTGTCGTACTCGTTCACGTTGTGCGACGTCGAGGCGATGACCGGCACCGGCTGCACTACGTCCGGGGGGTATGTGGCAGGCAACGCCAACAGCTGGAGCGTTCCGGCGGGGAAGCTGGGCTGGGGAAAGCAGTACTGGTGGACGGTCACAGCCAAAGACTCCTACGACAATTCCATCACCACCTCGCCGAAACTGACGTTCGTCACCGGTGTACGGCAGCCGGTGGTGACTTCGCAGCTGTCCTCCTCCGGCATGGAGGGGCTGGAGTTCAACCAGCAGACCGGTAACTACACCACCATGTCGACAGATTTGCAGGTGGCGACGGTGGGGCCGCCGCTGTCGGTGGTGCGGACCTACAACAGCATGGACCCGCGCACCGATGGCATGTTCGGGGCGGGCTGGTCGACGCGCTGGGACATGAAGGTCGTCAAGGAGGTGCGCGGCGCCTCCACCTCGGCGCTGCTCACCTATCCGGATGGGCGGCAGGTGCGGTTCGTGGCAAACGGGGACGGGACGTTCCAGCCGCCGCCCGGCATGTACGCCACGCTGATCCAGGAGAGCGGCGGCACCTGGCGGCTGAGGGACAAAATCAACGCCACGTTCCTGTTCGATGCCGCCGGGCGGCTGACGAAGATGACCGACCAGCGGGGACGCAGTAGCGAGTTGACCTACGACACGGGCGGGAAGCTGTCGAAGGTGACCGGGGTTGGCGGCCGGTCGGTGACGTTCACCTGGCAGGGCGGCCAGGTCGCGACGGTGTCCAGCGACCCGGTCGATGGCAAGGCGCTGACCTGGACTTACGGCTATGACCAGGGCCGGTTGACGCAGGTGTGCGCGCCGGTGGCGGCGCCGAACTGCACCATGTATGAGTACGGGGGCGGGTCGCTGTATCGCAGCAGCGTGCTGGACTCCGATCCGTTCGGCTACTGGCGGCTCGGCGAGGCCAGCGGCAACGCGATCGACCTGGGCTGGGGCGCGGGCGATGCCACCTATGACGCCACCGCCAAGCGCGCCCAGCCCGGCGCGCTGGCCGGCACGACAGACGGCGCGGTCGAGCTGACCACCACCACCGGGGTGCGGCCCAAGGACGGGATCGTCCCGAAGATCGGCAACAACGCGACCATGGAGGCCTGGTTCAAAACCAGCTCCAGCTCCGCCGGCACTGTCATGTCGCTGCGCACCGCCCCCGGCGCCACCAAGGAGGAGGTGTTCGGGGTCGGTACCGACGGCAAGCTGCGTAGCTCCTACCAGCCGACCGCCACCCCGATCACCACTGCCGCGGCGGTCAATGACGGCGCTTGGCACCACGCGGTGCTCACCGTCTCCGGCAACCTGCAGACCCTCTACCTGGACGGGGCAGTCGTCGGCACACTTACCGGAACCATCACCGGCACCGAGAACCGGTACGTCACCACGATCGGCGGGTTGGCCGGCCTGGTGGACGAGGTTGCCATCTACGACCGCCCGCTCACCACGAACGAGGTGCAGCGGCACTACGCAGCCCGTACCGGCGCCTCGCACAAGCTGACCAAGGCGACGCTGCCGTCCGGCAGGGTGCACGCGGTCAACACCTACGACGACAAGACCGACCGCATCGCCACCCACACCGACGCCGACGGCGGCACCTGGAAGATCGGCACTGTCGGGATCGAGCAGCAGTCCGGCGAAGCGCAGGTGACGGTGACCGACCCGGACAACAAGCCGCTCAAGTACCTGTATGACGCCTGGCGCGGCTACCGCATCCGCGGCGTGACCGACCAGCGGCAGTTCACCACCTGGTACGAGTATGACCAGGCGGGCTACTTGACCAAGGTGATCGACCGCAACAACATCGCCAACGACATCTACCAGGACAAGCGCGGCAACACGGTGGGCCGGAAGTACTGCCGGGCACCGAACGAGTGCGCGATCGAGTACTGGACCTACTACCTCAACGAGAGCGACCCGTTCGACCCACGCAACGACCAGGTAAAGGCGTATCGAGACGGCCGGTCGGCGAGCGACACCGACCCTGCCTACGCCACCACCACCGAGTACAACAACTTCGGCGAGCAGACCAAGGTGACCACCCCGGCCACGGACGACTTCCCGCAGGGCCGCTCGGAGAGTATCGCCTACACCGACGGCACCGAGCCGGCGGTAGGCGGCGGCACCACCCCGGCAGGACTGGTGAAGAGCAAGACCGACGCCCGCGGCAGCATCTGGCAGTACCGCTACACCGCGGCCGGGGACCTGGCCGAGCAGACCGCCCCTGAAGGTCTGGTCACCAAGCTGGACTACGACGTGCTGGGCCGCATGGTGGCCAGCACCCGCGTCTCCGACACGGTGCCCGACGGGGCGATGACCACCTTCGCCTACGACGGCTGGAACCGCCTGACCACCAGCACCGCCCCCGGGGTGAAAAACGAGATCAGCGGCGTCACGCACACGGCGCAGACCCGCACCACCTACGACCCGGACGGCAACCCGCTGACGCAGACGATCGCCGATCTGACCGGCGGCGACCCGGAGCGCACCGCAACGGTCACCTACGACGCGCACGGCCGCCAGGACTCGGTCACCGATCCCGAAGGCGGTATCGCCAAGCAGGACTGGAACCACCGCGGCCAGGTCATCCGCACCACCGATGAGCGCGGCACGGTGATCGAGCAGGCATACACCGTCCGCGGCGAGCTGTACACGCGCACGCTGAAGGGCTGGATCGGCAGTCCGGTCAGCCCGCAGGCGGCTAAGGACGTGCTGCTGGAGACCCGCAGCTATGACGCGGGCGGGCGGCTGGATAGCGTCGTGAACAACGCGATGGGCCGCACGTCCAAGAACAACTATTGGATGGACAACCGGCTCAAGGAGCAGGTCGCGGTCGGCGCCAGGCTGAACGACCCTGCTGCCCCGCCCCGGGATGTGCTGGTCAAGGCCGAGGAGTACGACGCGGCCGGCAACCTGATCGCACAGATCGGCGGCAAGCAGGCCAATGGCCACGAGCTCGTCACGATCTTCGTCTACGACAAGGCCAGCCGGCTCACCGACCAGGTGCTGGACCCGCGTTCGAATGAGAACCCGGACGGGCTGGAGCGCGTCACCACGTTCGGCTATGACGCCAATGGCAACGTCACCAAGGCCACCCGCACGGCCGCCGACAGCGACCGCACCGAAACCACCAGCTACCTCTACAACAAGCTGAACCAGCAAACCCGGCAGACCGTCGAAAACGGCGCCCAGGACATCGTCTCCGCCACTGAATACGACGATCGCGGCCTGCCCGTCGCCACCACGGACCCGCGCGGCAACGCTGACGGCGCCAACGCCACCGACTACACCACCACCTTGCGCTACGACATTCTGGGCCGGCTGGTGGAGAGCAAGGCGCCGCAGGTACAGGTGGACAAGAACGGCGCCGCCGCCCCGGCCCGCCCAACCGCCCTGGCCGGCTACGACACAGTGGGCAACACCACGCACCAGCGCGACGCCGAGAACCGCACCGTCACCTCGACCTTCGACAAGGCCGACCGGCTGACCAGCACCACCGCGCCCGCCTACACGCCACCCGGGGGCAGCGCGCTCACCTCGACAGTCGAGCAGGCCTACGACAAGGCCGGACAGCTCATCAGCACCACCGACCCGCTCGACAACGTCACCACCTACGACTACGACCAGCTCGGCCGGCAGGTCCGCGTCACCAAGCCCGCCCCCGCCGACGGCCAGACCCCCGGCACGTGGGTGAGCGAGTACGACATGGCCGACGAGACACTGGCCACCGTCGATCCGACCGGCGCTCGTACCCAGGCCACCTACGACGACCTGGGTCGGCAGATCACCGCCACCCAGATCGAGCGCAAGCCCGCCAGCGCCGTCTACACCACCAAGATGGAGTACGACGACGCCGGCCGGCTGGTCAAGCAGATCGTCCCTGGCCAGGGCGCGACCACCAAGACCACCAATTTCAAGGTCAACGCAGCCGGTGAGATCACCGAGGCGGCAGACCCGGGCGGCACGACCACCATGGAGTACGACCTGGCCGGGCGTCCGAGCACGACCAGCACGATCATCGACGCGGACGGCAACAAGAGCGCCACCGCCGTCGGATACGACCTGGCCGGCCGCAAGACATCGGTCAAGGACATGCGTCTGAACGTGAACGGCACCAGTACGGTGCTGCGCACCTCCAGTATGGGCTACGACGCCGCGGACAATCCGATCAGCGCCACCTCGCCTGAAGGACACGTCACTCGGCAGACCTTCGACGCGCTGAACCGGATCACCTCGCTCATCGAGCCGGTCTCGGCCAGCGAGTCCATCACCACCAGCTTCGGCTACGACGCCACCGGCGCCCGCACCCGCATCACCGACGGCCGCGGCAACGCCACCTGGACCAGCTACAACAGCCTCGGCCTGGCCGAGACGCTGACCGAACCCTCCACGACGGCGCACCCGGGGGCAGCCGACCGCACCTGGACGCACATCTACGACGCGGCCGGTAATACGAAGGCCACGATCCAGCCGGGCGGGGTGCGCATCGACCGTACCTTCGACGACCTGGGCCGACTCACCAAGGAGAGCGGCGAGGGCGGCGGCGCCACCACAGCTGAGCGCACGTATGGCTACGACCTGGCCGGCCGTACCACCGCCGCCGGTGACCTGACCGTCGACTACAACGACCGCGGCCTGCCGCTGAAGGTCTCCCGCGGCACCGCCCAGCAGACCTCCTACACCTACGGCGGACTCGCCACCCCCACGCAACGCGTCGATGCGGCCGGTACCGCCACCTTCACCTACGACAACGTCAACCGGCTCAAGACGGCCACCGACCCGGTCACCAGCCGCACCCTCACCTACGGCTACGATCCGGCCAGCCGGCTGAAGACCATCACCGCCACCAGCGGCACGGCCAGCACCCAGACCATCAAGTACGACGACATGCACCGGGTCGAGAGCCAGACGTTGACGAACGGCTCCGGCACCCAGCTCGCCAAGATCACCTACGGCTGGGACAAGGACGACAACCTCACCACCAAAACCACCGCAGGCACCGCCGGTGCGGGCACCAACGCCTACGCCTACGACCATGCCGGTCGGCTTACCTCCTGGACCGCCCCGGGCGGCGCGGTGACCGCCTACGAATGGGATGCCTCCGGCAATCGCACCAAGGCCGGTAACGCGACGTTCACCTACGACGAGCGTAACCGCCTTACGTCCGGTGACGGTACCGACTACACCTACACCCCGCGCGGCACCCTGGCCACCAGCACCAAGGCGGGCGCCACCACCAGCTACACTTTCGACGCCTTCGACCGGCTCATCGCTGACGGCGACAGCCTCTACAGCTACGACGCTCTCGACCGCGTCACCTCCCGCATCCGCGGCACCGCCAAGCAGACCTTCGCCTACTCCGGGCTCGGCAACGACCTGGCCGCCATCACCGACAGCGGCGGGGCCGTCCAGGCCAAGTACGCCCGCGACCTCACCGGCGGCCTGCTCGGCCTCAAGGAAGGTACTGGCGCTGCCGTGGCGGCTCTGAGCGACCTGCACGGCGACCTGGTCGCCACCTACACCACCAGCCTGCAGACCTCGACCGCCTACGACCCGTTCGGCACCGCCACCGCCCAGACCGGCACCAAGACGCAGCTCGGCTATCAGGGGGAGTACACCGACCCGGACACCGGCAAGGTCAACATGCACGCCCGCTGGTACCAGCCCGGCACCAGCACCTTCACCAGCCGCGACACCGCCACCCTCAACCCCGCTCCATCGGTGCAGGCCAATCGGTATACCTACGCCAACGCCTCACCGTTGACCGGCACCGACCCCACCGGCCACTACACCGTCATCGACACGGGCTCAATCGCCGGAAGCGGGAACAGCAGCTCCGGATCAAGCGGCTACACCACCATCCCCGCCGGCAGCTACAACGGTTACGGATCCTCCAGCGGAGGGCAGTGCATCGGCTCCTGCGGCAGGGGAGAAATCGGCGGAGGAGCTGTGGCCTGCGACATCTGGAGCTGCGCCGGCGCCGTCGTCGACCCGAGCTGGCTCCGGATGATCATAGTGGAGAGTGAAAAGTACGCCTGGTTCGACGACGACGAACTCGCCCGGATCGGCGGTGGCAAGCTCATGCACAACGGCCGGCCGATCGAACCCGGCGTGCCCTATTGGGACATGAAGTGGGAGGCCAAGGAGTACTTCCTCGAGCTCTATCAGCCGGACTTCGAGAACGCAGAGGACTACCGGTTCCTGGCGGCCCTGGCCATAGCGGAGACCAGCGATATCAAGGGGATGACCAGCCTTCTGACGGGACTACCCGGCGGAGAAGAAAAGGGCATGAGCAAGAAGGTCATGGCGTTGCTTAGAGAGCAGCAAAAGCTTAGCAAGGCCATGAGCGACTGCCGCAGCAACCTGTCGGACAACGCGTGCAAGGAAATGATCCGAGATGCTTGGGACAAGTGGCGCGACCTGCTCTGCGAGCCGATCTATTCCTATTGCACTCTCCGGCTGGAAGCCAAGCTGGTGGTCGCTCTCGTCGGAGCCGCGCCGGAACTGCTCGAATTCCTCGGGAGCACAGATCCGACGATTTCCAACAAGGTATTCAATGAGCGGCTCCTCGCATGGGCGAAGAAGGAAGGTGGTAAATGCGACCAAGACCCGGCGACAGGGCTGACCGTATGCGGCGGGCTCGAAAAGGGTACGCATTTCGGCCGCGACGCCATGACTATCGGAGCGATCATGTTGACCGACAAACCCTTGAAATACTGGGATCCCAAGTTCATCGCCCACGAGAACTACCACCGGGTCCAATGGAACCAATACGTTGGGGCAACAGGTTTCTGGCCGACCTTCCTGGTGTACTACCTCGGCGAGTCCTATGATGCGTGCAAGAACAGATACGAACTAGAAGCCGACCAGAAGGGTGGCGACCTCTACAAGTGCTGATTGAAGGGGGGTCATGAGCGCAATAATCTGGCGTCAGTTGCGGACTCTGGTGGTTCTCACCGGCCTGGCGGTGCAGATCGTGGCCTGCGGTGTGCCGCTGGCCGATCGTGCCCCGAGGCCGGTGGGGATCGGCCGGACAGCCGATGGTCAGTACCGGTTCGTCGTCCCGTTGTGCGCTGGGGAGTCCGTCTCCGCCTTCGAGGTTCTGGAACACCAGACGAGACGTCCCGTGTGGAAGGTGTCACATCCGGCGCGGCCGGATACGAAGCAAGGGGCCATCATTCTCGGAGACAAGGAAGGCTTCTCTCAACAGGTAATCCCGTTGGAGCTTCCCCTGCCATCCAACATCGCTGTTTCGGCGGACGTGCCGGACTCTCCCGCCATCGGCCGGGGATTCGTGCTGGACGAAGTGCCGAAAGATCTCGCAGGCACCGATCAGGTGATCGACTTTGATGGACAGCGAGTCTCGGAGGAGGAATTCCGGCAGCAGTCGATCGGTGAGTACTGCTGAACCCGATCGGCGCGGTGCTGGTCAGGTCGGCGAGGCCCGGCCGAAATGGGCCGCGGTGATCAGTGAGGCGGGGTAGTGAGCGACGTGGCGGAAGCCGCCCAACTCGTCAGGGTGGGCGGCGGCCGCATGGGCGATCAGGCGTCGCGCAGCGGCTGTAGAGCGCGTGGGATATTGCCCAGTTCCTGCCAGGCATCGGTCTCTTGCAGGGTGAGGAACACCTTCATGGAGTCATTGAGCGAGCATTCGCGGTGCTGCCGCCCAGGCCATGAAGGAGCATAATTCGGCGGCCGTGGCATACAGTTCACGGCGCTGATCCAGGTGCTGATGCCTGCTTCGGAGCATGGAGAACAGATCTTTGGTCAGCTCGGATGCCATGCTCAGAAGCGGGGCGGGCGGCCGGTGGAGATAGTCGCGCGCGAGCCGTGTCACGGTGCCGGCGTAGCAGTCGAGGGTGGCGGGTCCCAGGTTTGTCGCTTCCACCCAAGCACCGAAGCGCGCGACCTCGCTGGCGGACAGTGTGATTGTTTGCTCGAGGACTTGCGACGGCGGGCCGACGACACGGCGATGGAGGCGATCCTGGCTGATCCTTGGGCCGATCCCGATGCCCATCTGGGAATCGTCGGAATCACCGACGTCCCCGGCGGATACGTCGTCACCCAACCCTGAGGATACGTCCCCTCCACCCCCGAAGTGATCTTGCCGCTGTCCGAGGGAACCGTCTGCTACAGCCTGTTCGCCAGCCCCAAGAGCGGCAGCCAAGGGCTGGTGAGCCGCGATGGAGTGATCGAGGACTCCGAAACGAATCCCGGCGCCGGCGACGTTGGCGGACACCTGGCGGCCGACAGGATCCTCGCGGAATACCTCTACCAGGGCGAGGCCGTGGCATATTCGTGCGCCATGGCGGGACTGCGGCTGCCTGACGCTCGGCCCGTCGTCGGCCCGCCGGATCTGTGGTTGCGGCTGCCGGAACGAGACCGCTGAAGCCGGACGGTTCCATGATCGCCGCAGGTACTGGTTGGCTTCACGGCTACGGGACAGCTCAGCGGTGACGGCGGGCTCGGATCGGCTCTCCATCTCGTTCCAAGCCGCGCCGTGCACCTCGCGGAGCGTCGCCGGGAAGCGGCCGACGCGGTCCGGCCAAGGGGATTTTGATGTGCTCAGATCGCGTGAGTCCGTGGCGATCATCCTGTACACGGCGGCGCGCGATAGCCGGGTCGTCTGGCGGAGTCCAGAGGCTTTCGCGGTAGTGGAGTCTCCTCACGGTGCCCGGCCGGCGAGGCATCGTCACCGATACGCTCAGCATTGTCTTCCCCGTGCTCGTCGCCGCCGCGAGCTTGTCCGACAACGTGATCGGGAAAGGCCTCCTAGGTGAAATAAAGGACTCCTACCCGTCGATATCCGAATCGTCGGTCAACACTGAGCATCGACGTCGAAGTCGGCTCCAGGAAATCGGAAACACGAGAATTCCAAGTCGTCAAACGGTGCTGGGTAGTCGAGTATCCGGTCGGACGAGGAGCCGCAGCCGGCGTAGGGCCTCGCGGGGCAGCGAGGTCAGGAGGGGGCCGAGAAAGGCCCGATCCTCGGGCGCGAATCCCACCCGAGCGTCGCCGCCGAGTTGCCGGTGCGGGACGGTGATCTGGTGACGCGCTGATCGTGCCTGCGACGACGAGTTTTCGCTGGATGGTTCGCTGGTCGTTGAGGTCGGCCACGTCGTGGTCGGGCTGCGTTGCGATGTTCGGGGGTCGACTGCCACCAGCCCAGGCGCGTCAACTCGCCTTGGATTCGCCGATGCCCCAGGTCGGGTTCTCCCGCTGCGTTTGCACGATCAGTGCCTTGACGGGGTGGCGGCACCGGGCCGTCCCGGTGGCCGCCGGTCGGTGAAGGTCCACTTACGCGCTATGAGATGACGGTGCCAGCGCAAGGTTGTGGCAGGGGTGACCGGAACATCGCCGTCCACCGGCCACGGTTGACCAGCCGCGACAACACGTCGAACAAGCCCCTCACCAACCGGTAGACAAGCGACAACACCACCCTGCGATGGCCGCAGTCACCGCCCTGATCAAACAGCGGAACCCGAGTTCACAGCATGAAACCGTATTCGCGAGCGGAACACGACCCGGCTAGACGCTCCTGGCCCGCACCGTGACGAAAAGGGCGTCAATCGTGTCGGTAACGACATCGTCGCCCATGAACAGCACGTTGTAGATGTACTCGCCTTCCTGATCGGGCAGATCACTGATCCTGAAGCGCCCGGCCACGGAGGTCTGCACCGTGCCGAGGTCTGTGCTGGTGCCGTCGGGGTTCCCGCGGATCACCGTCACTGAGGAACGGGTGGCGGGCGCCTTGTCACCGAACTTCAAGGTGCCCCGAAGGTGGAACCGGTCGCCGAGAACCAGGTCCCTGCGGCCGGCCAAGGTGAGCGATGCCGGCTGCCGGGCGACGTCGACGGACACCGACGCCTTGCTGCCGCGGACGGTGGCGGATCCGTGCCAGCTCACGTCGTAGCCGATCGTTCCGGCCACCGGTGGGATGTCGGTGATGGAGAACGTGCCGTCCGCCTTCGTTTTTCCGCGGCGGAGCGTCGTGCTGGTCCCGTCCGGGAGGCGGCGGGTGACCTCCAGCCTCCGTACGCGCGGGGTCACGCCTTCGGGCAAGGTGAGCCGGCCGTTCAGCGTGACGGGCTCCAGCGCCGTCGCCTCGTCCGGGGCCGACAAGGTCACGGCCGACGGCAGCAGGGTGGCGTCCTCCAGCCGCCACAGACGCAGGTTGGTGGTGTAGGAGGTGTAAAGGACACAGAAGACGTCGTTGCCGGCGATGGTCATGGTGAGGATTCTGGGGGTCGGCCATCCGCTGGGGATCTTCTGCTTGTCGGTAAGCGCCCCCGTGGCCACGTCATACAGTTCGACGCCTCGGTCGCCCCACGACCAGCCGCCCGCGAGATGGTCACCGTCCGCGCTGATGGCGGCGCCGGCCACCGAGCCCCGGACCGCCGGGTCCTTGCCGTAGTCCCGCAGCTTCGTCAGGCTTGCGAGATCCCAGGACTCGAACCCACGCGGGAATGCCAGGATGGCTGTGGAGCCGTCCTGGGTGATGTTCAGACCCGGCCGGGAGCTGGTGGCCGGGTCGTCTCCGTCGATCTCGCCGCGCAGAGTGGCGGAGCCGTTGCTCACGTCGTACACCCGGACATCGGCGGAGGAGGTGTCAGGAGCGATGGACAGCAGGGTGTTCCTCGCGACGGCGATCGTGGGCGTAGTGGATTGCCCGGTCAGAACGGTGACTGGTTGCGGGTCCGGAGCCGATACATCGACGCGGGTGATGACGCCGCCGGTGTGCATGTCGCACCCGTGGGCCGTCCACAATGTCTGCCCGGAAAGTGCCAGGTCGGCCAGGCACGAGTACGCCGTGAAGCTGATTCGCCGGGTGACCGCCAGGGCAGCGGTGTCGATCTCCACTACCTCGTGCGAGCTGGGCAGCGCGGCGTATGCGTGGGCGCCGTCCGGTGTCGCGACGACATCGTCCACACCGGCGAGGCCGGTGACCGCACCGAGTAGCACGCCTTCGATGTCGGTGACCACCACGCGGTCCCCGGCGGCCACGAAGACCTTGCCTCCGCCTGCGACCACCTCACTGTGGTCGGCGATGCTGGAACGAACGCCGAGATCGGTTATCGAGTTCTCAGCCGAGGCCGTGGGCCCTGCGGCGACGACGAGCCCGGCCGCCATGGCCATGCAGCCCCCGAGCGCGACTAATCGGCGAGTCGCTCGGCTCACGTCCGGCCGTCTGAAGGGTGAGAAGCGCACATGTACTCCGCTCTGAGCAGGAACAAGGCATAAGGGAACGCCATGATCAAGCCAGAGATCCGGCGGCCGGTCAAGATCCTTGAGGGGATACCTCGTGATCAGTTAGGACGGCGACGCTGGTACGGCGGGTAGTGGGAACTGCCCGCCGGCGGACCGTGGTCATACGGCGTCAGATCAAGCTTGCTACTCGATCGTTGCTGGTGTAGGTGCTCGTAGGCGCGCCTGGACCGCCTGTTCGACGACCCACGCACGACACTTCCTCCAGGCCGTCGCCCCGCACTCCACTTCATGGGCCGCCAGCGCCCCGCCCGCAACGGCGCGTTTCCTGCAGGCGATGGCCGAGCAGGTCGCCGTACGCACCCGCCTCTTCGACCACGCGCTACTGGACGCTACTGCGCAGGGCTGCGACCAGGTCGTCCTCGTGGCGTGCGGCCTGGACGCCCGCGCATCGAGTCGTCACCGACCTGCGCCACGACTGGCCGCACGCGCTGGAAGCGGCCGGCTCCCACTGGCCGCCTGGCTGGCCGAGGGCATCCTGTACGCACCCCCGCCCAGCGCCGCAGACCTGCTCCTCGACCGGATCACCGCCGCCTCCGCCCCCCCGCAAGCACACTCGTCGTCGACCACGCTGAGAACTCCGAACTGCTGCGCGCCGCCCGCGCGGACATCTCCACCGAACTCGTCTACCTGTGGCAGGGCGGCCCCGCCGAGAACCTGGACACCTGGCTCGCCCGGCGCGGCCGGCAACCCGACATGACGGACATCGCCAAGGCCGCCGCCTGCGGACGCCCCGCACCGCCCGCGCAGACGCCGGGCGCGGCTGGCTCGCGACGGCACAGCTGGGCTGACCGTAGGCCGCCACCCGTCCGTCTCGATCACCGGGCAACGGCACACGGATGGGAGGCCGGATCCGAGGATGCGCTGCCCGACCGGGCCAGCCATTCGACCCTCGTCAACAACGGCCTCCTGAGCAGCCCTATTAGCCCTTTCCGGCCTGGCAGGACGCGCACGCCGTCCGGCGATTTGGTGGCCAAGGTCTTACGCGGCGCTGCGGCCAGCGGCAAGGCGTTATGGGTGCGTTTCTGGCATACCGGCTCCAATACCGCCGATTCCTAGGGTGAGGTTCGTGGTTCATCCCAGCGACGACCGACTGGGCACCTCGGAAAGGGAGAACGTGAATTGCCAGGACGTAAGATCGGCGCCTTAGCAGGGGGCTCGCCGCAGCGGCTGCGCTTCCGTCTCGAAGCGGTACGAGGAAGGGCTCAGCCAGTACGTTGAGGTGAAGAACACCTGCACCACGTCCAAGACCTTCTGCGTGGACATTCCCACCTGGCCCGATGCGGGGCCCTTCACGATCTCCGGCGCTGACCTCTACAAGACGTTTCGATACGCCGGTGTCGGAGCCCCTCGCGGCCGGAGGGTCTACACGGCATCGAGTTGCTGAAGGCCGGCTACCGCAAGATGCGGCTTGCTGAGCACGAACGTGAACTTGGCATGCGCGAGTGACGTGCCGTGGGCGGCCCCCTGGAAGGACGGCCGCCCACGCTAGACGGCAAGGGCGCCTGAAGTCAGAACGTGAAGACCTTCAGGATGGGGCCGAGAACTGCAGGGTCGGCGCCTAGCTTGGCCGGCCCGACAGCGGCCCAGAGCGCCACGATCCCGAGAGCGCACTTCGCGAGGGTGCGAAGGGCCTTCAGCGAGAACTGGAACCCTCGTCGGCCGGCGGGGTGGCCGGGGTCGTGACGTCTGTCAGCGGCTTGCCCCCGCCCTGAAGAGAGACCAGTGCGGTGGTCTCGTTCTCCCTCGCCAAGGAGGGACGGGGCAAGCACCGTTCATGCTCAGGTGGGCAGTTGACCGGGTCTTGTCCTTGATCAGCGAACCCGCGTAGACCGCCACCTGCCAGCTCACCCACGCATCGCCGGCGGTCGTGACGGTCTCCCCGGGGTCCCTGCGCATGAGCCTCGACGATCAGCGCGCCGTTGTGCAGGCGATCGTCATCGGGATGGGCCGGCCCTGCCGCCCCCTTGCGAGACGTCGCGGCCCAGGTGGTCGACTGGAGCGCTGCCCGCGCACGGCATCACCGTGTTGGAGGTCCGCGAGGACCTGGAGGCCGGCTGCGCGCTCCGGGCCGCCTGGTCGGCCTGCTGTGCCTGCGGCTCATGCACGCCAGGGAGCCCGCTGCGCGCAACCGGTCCTAGACGAGGAAGCGGCGGCTGCGACCGGTCCGATCGAGTGTGCGCCTGTCGAAAACTCCATCCATGCAGTTCAAGCCGCATGTGAGTACTCATGGAGGCCGTCACACGTGGAATTCCGCGCTGAAGCCGAGAACGCCGGTCGCCCTGGCCAGGTTCAGGGGGACCGTGCGGCCCGGCAGCGGACGGCGAATCTCGGTCGTGGGATGGAAACGGCGGAGCAGTTCCTCGGTGGGGTGGGAGACGAGAGTTTCCGAGGCCGCCACGGTGATGACGTGGCAGCCGTCGAGGGCGAGGCCGAGCAGGCACGCACGGGCCGCGTCCCGGGTTTCGAGGTAGGCCCACAGGCCGGCCGCGTGCAGGCCGGGGTCCAGCTCGCACCTCCCCGCGAAGTCGAGGAGGCGCTCGTCGAAGCCGCCGACGTACGGCAGGCGCAGCGCGGTCACCGACATGCGGTGGCGTCGCGACATCATCTGGTCGGTCAGCTCGTCGACCTGCTTGGACAGCGCGTAGGGATCCTCGGGAAGGGACGGCTGCTCCTCGTCCACCGGGGCGTATCGCGGGTGGAGGGTGCGCGCGGCGAAAGGAAGGCCCGAGATCGCCGTGCTGCTGGCCGTGCACACCTGCCTGATCCCGGCCCGGCCCGCCTGTTCCAGGACGGTGAAGGTGGCCTGGGTGTTGGTGGCGAAGACCTCCTCGGCCGGATGCCGTTCGGGGGTGGGGATCGCCGCGAGATGGATCACGGCGTCCGCCCCCTTAAGGGCCTTCCGTACGGCGTGCGCGTCCGTCGCGGACCCCGCGACGACCAGCTCGGCCTCCAGATCTCCCGGATCTTCCAGCACGAGGGCGTTGGCCGTGATCCCCTGCTGCCCGAGCAGGTCGAGGACGGCCCGGCCGATACGGCCGGCGGCGCCGGTGACCAGAACACGCTTCATGCGTCTACTCATACACGCGAACCGCGACGACATGGGCGTACGGGGTTCCGTTGCCGGCGTCCACCACGATCCTCAGCGCGTCGGTGGTGACCGGTTCGAGGTCGTGGACGTTGCGGCGCCGCCGGTTGTCGCGCACCTCGGACACCGTCCGCCAGCCGCCGCCCTGCCGCACCTCCAACCGGTAGTCGCGGACCAGCGTGGGCATGACCTCGAACGGCGTGCGGTGATGGTGCAGGTTGATCAGGTCCTCGTTCACGTCGTCGTCGGCCAGCACGTCGACGCGGCCGATCGTCACCGGCGAGGGCCAGGACAGTTCGAGGGTGGCGGGCAGCCGGTCCGACACCCACATGTGGGGCCCCGCGTGCGGGCGCTGGAAGCCGTCGAGCGCCTTGGACGGCGCGAAGGCCTCGGTCGGGCCGGTCCGATGGCAGAACGTACGGCGCAGCAGGCCCGAGTCGGACCACTCCCGCAGCAGCTGGGGTGCCTCGTCCTGGGGGCGCAGCGGCACCCGGGTCAGGCAGAGCACGCCGGGGGTGGGCCGGTCGGCGACGTGGAGGGCGAGGTCGGGGTTCGCGTGGATCAGGAGGAACGCGTTCTGCGCCCGAGCAGGCCGGAACGACAGATCCACGCGGACCCACTGGTTCTTTCCCGGCTCCACCGGAACCGTGTGCGAGGCGATCAGATCCCGCGGCACGTAGTTCTGGCCCAGCAGCGGATCGTAGAGGTCCACGATCAGCTCGGCCCCGGCCGCCGCGTCGAGCATGAGCTCCACCGAGTCCAGGGCCGGGTCGACGGGCAGGATCAGGCCGGCGTCCGCCTCCAACGGCCAGGTCTCGGCCGAGGTCCCCACCTCCAGCCGGGACAACGTGCTCGACGCGGCGGCGGTGGCCGCGCGAGCGAGATCCGCGGGATCCTCGTACGGCAGGCCGATGATCGAGCCGTCCTCCCGCAGGAGGGCCGTCTGCAGAGCGCGCACGTCCAGTTGCCGGGGGGAGACGCCGTCGGCGACGCACAATGCGGCCGCCGTGCCGGCTGCCTGGCCGATCGTGGCGCAGGTGGCCATGACCCTGGTCGAACCGAACGCCACGTGCGACGCCGAGATGTTCCGCCCGGCCATGAGCAGGTTGGGCACGTTCTGCGAATAGATGGACCGGTACGGGATGTGGTAGATCCCGTCGGCATAGCGCTGCCTCGCGCCGTCCTCCTTCGCGTACATGCCCTGCGGCGGGTGCAGGTCGATCGACCATCCGCCGAAGGCGATCCGGTCCTCGAAGGGCGTCTGGCCCAGCACGTCATGCTGGGTGAGCACATGGTCGCCGAGGAAGCGGCGGTACTCCCGCTTGCCGGGCAGCGCGCCCACCCACTCCAGGGTCATGGTCTCGGCGTCGAACTTCCCCGAGTTCTTGATGTGGTCCCAGATGCCGTAGATGACCGACCACAGCTCGTCCCGGATGCGGTCGTTGTCGTGCACGGTGTCCAACTCGCCGCCGAACTCGATCCACCAGTAGGCGCAGCCGTTGTCGCCCGCCCTGATGATCCGCCGCTCGGGGATCGAGGTTTCGGTGATGTCCTTGGCGAAGCCCGGCGGGACGTAACGGACCGGCTCGCCCGCGTCCTTGGTGTAGAAGAGCAGCGTGCTGCCGAGCGTGATGTCGTCGGGCACCTCGGGCGCCCACGGCTCGCCGTGCTCCGCGCGCCCCTCACGGCCGATCCGGTGGCGGGCACCGGCCAGGTGGCCGACCAGCCCGTCCCCGGTGCAGTCCAGGAAGATCGGCGACTCGAAGGTGATCAGCCGTTCCGAGCCCATCATCCAACCGGTCACGGAGTCGATCCGCCCCGCCGAGCACGACACCTCCCGTACGTCGGTGTTGAGGAAGAGCGCGATGTTCGGCTCCTGCCGCACCAGGTCGAGGACGGTCGTGTCCCAGAAGTACGGGTTGCCGTGCGGGTTCCGGTACTGGTTCTCCAGGAAGAGCTCGCCCATGACGCCGCCCTCGCGGGCGTGGTGGTTCTTGCCGTGGCCGGTCGCCCCGACCACCCAGACCCGTACCTCGCTGCTGGAGTTGCCGCCGAGCACGGGCCGGTTGGTGACGAGGGCGACCGTACGGCCCAGCCGGGCCGCGGCGACGGCGGCGTTGACGCCGGCCAGGCCGCCGCCGACCACGGTCACGTCGCGGGAAAGGGTTTCCGATCTCATAGCTCCAGCCCGTAGTAGAGGCGCGGGGCGCCGTCCAGGGTGACCTGTACGCGGCGACCGGTGGCGGTGATGGTGCGCTCCTGCCCGATGCAGTCGATCTCCCGGACCGTCTTCCCGGAGGTCTTCAGCGACAGGCGGGTCTTGGTCGGCCAGTGGTCCTCCCAGGCCTCGGGATGCGGATACCACTGGTCCTCACCATGGTCCCGGTTGAGGAGGTAGCCGTCCTTGCGGCTCCACAGGACGGCCAGCTTGCCCCGCGGCGTGTCGAACAGCAGGCCCTTCAGATCGGGGTCGGCGAAGGTGAGCCAGCGCTTGAAGATCGCGCCCTCCAGGTGGCGCGTGGCCGTGGCGAAGGCGAGCAGGGTGGGTTTGACGCTCGTGTCGCGGTTCAGCAGGCCGTGGTGGTATTCGGCGTTGTTCGGGTCCGCCTCCTGCGGGTGATGGATGGTGCTGTCGTGCGGCTGGTACCAGTTGACCCCGTCCACCCCTTCCGACAGGCAGAGGGCGAGCTGCAGGAGCGTGTTCTCCGCGGCCTGGCGGATCGTGTCGTTCCACCAGGCGTTGGGCCGGGTACAGGCGTAGGCCTCGGTCAGCCACAGTTCCTTGTCCCCGCCGTACTCGTCCAGCGTCTGCCTGGCCTTGCGCAACGAGCCGAGGAAGTTCCAGTAGGAGCCGTTGGAGCCCTGCTCCCACTCCTCCGGCGGCGGGGCGTAGTCGGCGGTGAAGTTGCCGCGGCCCGGGTGGAAGGCGAACGCGTCGATCAGGTCCCAGCCGCCGGCCGCGTGGAAGTTGGCCGTCCACCGGTAGTCCATGCCGCCGAGGCCGCAGTTCATCAGCTTGATGCCGGAGTCCTTGAGCCGGTCGTGGATCGGCTTCAGACCGTCGCGCACGTATTCGGCCGCCTTCTGCCCCGACATCCAGGGCTGGTTCAGCTCGTTGGCCACCTCGAAGTAGGTCGCGCCGGACTCGCGGGCGATCCTGGCGCGGTCGTCCGCCCAGGCGGCGACCTGCTCCGCCGTGCCGTTGTAGATCACCCCGCCGAGCTGGACGTTGTGCCCGATGCCCAGCGCGTCGAGTTCGGCGGGCGGGATGCCCGGCGCGCCGTCGTAGGCGATGCGCACCCACTTGACGCCGACCTTCTGCATCAACCGGCCGACCTGCTCCTTGTCCGGGACGAGCAGCCAGGTGTAGTTGGAGATGCCGAAGATGCCCTCGCTCTGGTAGGCGTGCGGCTTCAGCGTGGCCAGGTTGGTGCGCGCGAACGCCTCCTCGCCGCCCGAGGCGGCCTTGACCTCGACGAACACGATGCCCTGCGGGGGCGCCGGCACGGTGAGCGCCTCGGTCCAGGCGCCGCTGGGCTCCACGGTCCTGTCGAGGCGGCCGCCGCCGAGCACGGCGCCGTTGAAGTCGCGCGCCCACCAGGTGAGGCTCACCGGCTTGGGCGCGGCGCCGCCGTTGACCACCTGGGCGTTCACGGCCAGGGCCGCGCCCGGCTCGTGGAGGCCGAAAGGCTGGTCGCTCCACACGTCCACGCCGAGCGGCGCGGCGGTCGCCACGGCGTTGGCCGCGCCCGGCCGCAGGTCGCCGAGGACCAGCTCGACCTGGGTCGCCCCATCCTCGCCCGCGGGTGCGTGGATCCAGGTGGCGTTGGTGAAGGCGGGCCTCGAGCTCGACAGCCGGAAGTAGGCTTGGGTGTCCGCCCAGGTTTCCTGATAGAGCGAGCCGGCGTTGACCTCGTACGGCACGCCGCCACGCGCGTCCTTGGTCCAGGCGGTGGCGGGCACGTACTTCTCGGGCGCCGTGTTGCCGATCAGGGTGCGGGAGAACATGTAGCCGGCGGGAGTCAGCGTGGCGCTGCCGCTCACCTCCCACTTCAGGCCCGCCCGGCGGGCGGCCACGGTGAACGTGCCGCGCACGGTCACCGCCGAGGCGCTCGCCGACAGCTTGTAGACGACCTGGAGGGCGGGCTGCCCATCCACGGTGGTCAGGCTCGGCGTGCCGCCGAACGTACGCTGCTGCCCGAGCACGCTGTCCTTGATCATGAAGTGGCCGATCCTGAGACGATCGGTTCCCGAACCGTCGCGGACCACGATCGAGCCGTCGGCCTCGGCGACGAGAGCGATGCCGTCGGCCGAGATCGACAGGCCGTCCGCCTGAGCGGGGGCGGCGGTGAGAGCGGAGGCCGCGCCGATTAGTGGGCCGGTCAGCGCGGCGGCCTGGAGGAGGGTACGACGGGAGACTTCAGGCATGGGGGTCTGCCTTTCGTGATTAGCCTTTGACGCCGGATTAGCCTTTGACAGCCGGATTAGCCTTTGACACCGGTGAAACCGAGCCCGGCGACGACGTACTTCTGGAAGACCAGGAACAGCAGGACCGGCGGGGCCAGCGCCATCGCCATGCTGGCGATCAGCACGTCCTGCGGCGCCTGGTCGGCCAGCGTGGCCAGGGCCACGCTGACGGGCTGCTTGTCCGGGTCGGTGATGGCCACGAGCGGCCAGATGAAGTCCTTCCAGCTGTGCATGATCGCGATCAGGCTGATGACGGCCAGGATCGGGCGGCTCATCGGCAGCACGATCCTGGTCAGGAGCTGCCAGGAGTTGGCGCCGTCCACCTTGGCGGCGGCGAAGAGCTCCGGCGGCAGCGCGTCGAAGAAGCGCTTGGCCAGCAGGACGTTGAAGGCGCTGGCCCCCGCGGGCAGCCAGATCGACCAGTAGGAGTCGACGAGGCCCAGGTCGATGATGGTCAGGAAGAGGCTGGTCATCGAGACCGTGTAGGGGACGAACATCGTGGCCAGGATCGCGCCGTAGATCAGCCTGCCGAGCCTGGGCTTCAGCACCGACAGGGAGTAGCCGGCGGTGATCGCCACGATGAGCTGGACGGCCCATGAGCCGCCGACGACCTGGAGCGTGTTGAGCAGGTAGTGGCCGATGCCCAGGTCGTTCCAGGCGGTGCCGAAGTTCTCCGGCCGGGGGTCGCCCGGCCAGAGTTCGAGCGGCTTGGCGATCAGGTCGGTGGCCGGGGAGACCGCGCCCTTGACGGTCATGTAGAGCGGGCCGATGCCGATCACCAGGAGAAGCGCGAGGGTGAGCCACTGGACCGCGCGCACGGCCGCCCTGACCGCCGGGCGGCGCTCCTCGACGGCGGAGATCAGGCTCATGAGGAGCTCCATGCGCGGGTGGCCCGCAGGTAGATCGCCGACATCAGGCCCAGGAAGATCGCCAGGAGGAAGGCGAGCGCGGCGGCCTGGCCGTAGGCGCCGTCCCGGAAGGCGTACCTGAAGATCAGCAGGAGGATCGTGAGCGTGCTGTTCTCCGGTCCGCCGTCGGTGAAGACGTAGGGCTCGGTGAACACCTGTGTGGTGCTGACCAGCTGGAGCAGGAGCAGCAGGCCGATGGTGGGGCGGAGCTGGGGCAGGGTTATGTGCCACAGCCTGCGCCCGATCGACGCGCCGTCCATCTGCGCCGCCTCGTAGAGCTCCGAGGGGATGGTCACCAAGGCGGCGAGGTAGATGAGGACCGTGCTGCCCATCCAGGCCCAGGTCGACTGGATGACCAGGCTGAGCATCGCGGTCCTGGGCGACTCCAGCCAGGGGAAGGGGCCCACGCCGATCAGGCCCAGCAACTCGTTGAACAGGCCGTGCCCGGGATCGTAGAACCACTTCCACAGCAGGATCGCCACCACCGGCGGGATCACCACCGGGAGGTAGACGAGGAAGCGGTAGACCCCGGCGCCCTTTCGCACCGTCGACATGACGGTGGCCAGGATCAGCGGCGCAGGGAACCCGATGAGCAGTCCCAGCCCGACGAACAGCAGGGTGTTCGCGATCGCCGTGTAGAGCAGCGGGTCCCGGACGAGCGCGGTGAAGTTGTCCAGCCCCACCCACGTGGCCGGGTCGACCAGGTTCGTCTCCTGGAAGGAGATCAGCAGCCCGCGGATCATCGGCCAGTAGGAGAACACGCCGAAGGCGACGAAGGCCGGGACGAGGAAGAGGAACGCCATGACGGAGTTCCCCCGCCTGCCGGCGCGTGGGACGACCGTCACCGCCGGTTCGCGTCGGGCGAGGCGCGGGGCGAGCGTCACTGCCGGCTCGCGGCGAGCTTGGTGTTCACGTCGGTTTCGGCCTTGGTGAGGAGGGCGTCGACGTCGGCGTCCCGGTCGGTCAGTACGGCCTGCACCACGTTGTCGAGCACGGCGTAGACGGCCTGGGCCTGCACCGGGGGTTCGGCGCGGAGCTGGAGTTTAGGAGTGCCCTCGATCCACGGCCGGAAGTGCTCGAGCTTGACGTTCACGTACGGCTTGACGGCTTCGTCGATCTTGGCCTGCTGCGCTTCGTCGAACATCGGCAGCGTCGGCACGCCCACGGCGGCGTTCGGGTCGGCCGCCAGCGCCTTGGCCCGTTCGGCGGCGGCGCCGGTGTCGTACTGCGGCTGGGCGTAGGCGAACAGCAGCCACTTGACGGCCGCGGCCGTCTTCTCGGCGGAGGCCGACTTGGGCACCATGTAGACGTCACCGCCGGTCAGCGTGGCGTTCCCGCCGGCCTGCGGGAGCGGCCCGATGCCGAACGCGTCGATGTCCGGCATGCCGTAGGTCATCTTGGCCAGCCGGTACGTGCCGGGCGTGCCCAGGTACATCCCGATCTCGCCGGCGGCGAACCGCTTGATCACGTCGTTCTGGTCGTTGAGCTGGTTGGCACCCATGGAGTCGTCGGTCCAGCGCATCTCCTTGAGCAGGGTCAGCGCCTGCTTGGTCGGGTCGGCGTTGAAGGCCGCCACCCACGTGTCGCCGGCGGGCTTCTCCATCTCGCCGCCGAAGGTGTAGGTCAGCTTCGTGAGCTGCCAGCCGCCCTGGTTGTTCTTGGACTCGTGCACGAACCCGGCCTTGCCGGTCTTCTCGGCGATCCGCTTGGCCTGGGCCCGAACCTCGTCCCAGGTCGTCGGCGGCTTGTCGGGATCGAGGCCCGCCTTCGCGAACAGCTCCCGGTTGTAGACGAGTCCCATCGCGAAGGGCGATTGGGGCACGCCGTAGACCTCACCGGCGGAGTCGCTCAGCGGCCGCAAGACCTGCGGGTTGAACTCCTTGTAGTGCGGCCACTTGGCCAGTTCCGCGGCCAGCGGCTTGACCTGCCTGCGGGCGATGAGCCCCTGCGGCTCGGTGAGCGGCACCTTGATCACGTCCTCGACCTTGCCGCCGGCCAGTTTGGCGGAGAACGTCAGCGGGTCGTAGGCGGCCGAGGAGCCTTCAATGGCGATGCCGGGATTCTGCTTCTCGAAGTCGGCGACCATCTTCTCGAACGCGGCCAGGCTCGGCTTGTCGGTCGCCGGCGGCATGCCCTGGACCCTGAGGGTTATGGTGCCGGACTCCTGCCCGGCACCGGAGGACGATCCGCATGCGGCGACGGCCGTGGCCAGGAAGGCCACGCCGAGGGAAGCGGTGATCTTGTTCATCTGAACTCCCGCGTTCAGGTCATAGCATTAAAAAAGGTGTTGAAGACGGCAGGGCGGGACGGTGGTACGGCATGCCGTACCACGGGGGTTGTCGGTTTCGGTGAGTGGCGGACGGTACCGCCAGGTCTTCGGTCAGCCGCGGACGGGACCGGTCGAGGATCTGGGTATGAGCCGGGAGCCGATCTCCACGACGCGCCCGCCGCCCCGCCCGCCGATGGTGTCGAGCAGGAGGTCGGTGGCCCGGGTGGCGAGCTCTTCTGCCGAGATGCGGATGGTGGTCAGCGACGGGGTGGCGGTCTCGGCGAGCAGCGTGTCGTCTATGCCGATCACGCTGACGTCGCGCGGCACGTCGACGCCCAGCTTGGCGAGCTGGTGCAGCACTCCGAGCGCGACCAGGTCGTTGTGGGCGAGCACCGCGGTGGCGTCGGCGGAGGTGACCAAGGTGGCGGCGTGCAGGCCGGTCTCGAAGCGCGGCTCGTAGGGGCCGAGCTCGACGAGGGACAGGTCGTGCGCCTCGAACGCCTCCCTTATCGACTTGCCGCGGCTGTGCTCGGGCCGCGAGCCGTTGACGAAGACGCACCTGGTGTGGCCGTAGGCCTTCAGGTGCTCGGCCGCCTGGGAGATGCCGGCGGTCAGGGAGATCCGGATCTCCGGGATGCCGGGCACGTGCCGGTTGACCAGGACCACCGGCATGGTCTCCGCCAGCTCGCCCAGCCTGTCCTCCGAGAGGGTGGAGGCCCACAGGATCATGCCGTCGACCCGCTTGGAGACCGCGGCAATGGTCTCCAGCTCGTCGGACTCCCGCTCGTCGGTGTCGGCGGCCAGCACGGTGTAGCCGAGCCTGCGGGCCCGGGCCTGCATCGCCTTGAAGATCGGCGGGAAGAACGGGTTGGCGATGTCGGGGATGATCAGCCCGAGAGACTCGGTCTTCCCGCCACGCAGTGAGCGGGCCGCCGGGTTGGGCGCGTACCCCAGTTTCACGGCCGCGTCCCGGATGCGCTGCAAGGTCTGGGGCTGCACCTGATCGGGGGCGGTGAACGCGCGAGAGACCGTCGAGACCGACACCCCGGCCGCCTGAGCCACCTGCCTGATCGTCACTGCCACGCTGTCCTCCTCGTACCGGTACGGAGGATGGTTGCAAACGTTCCCGGAAGCGTCAAGAGCGTTTCCTCGCGGTCACCAACCTGTTAAATCCGCTCTGGCCATCGCCGCGCGAAGGATGCATGATTGGGTTCCTGAGAATCCCGGTAACGTTCTCATAGGAGTTCATCTGTGAAGATCACTGGTTGGGAAGTGCTCACGCTGCCCGAGCACGGCGACAGCATGATGCTGGTCGTCGTCGACACCGACGAGGGCGTGCACGGCATCGGCGAGGTGGGCATCCGCTCGCGGCAGAAGGCGGTCTCGGGGGCGATCGAGCACCTGGGCGAGCTGCTGCTGGGTGAGGATCCCACCAGGATCGAGCACCTGTGGCAGGTGATGTTCCGCCGGGGCTTCTTCCCGGCCGATCGCATCCTGTCGTCCGCCACAGCCGCCATCGACGTGGCGCTATGGGACATCCGGGGCAAGACGCTTGGAGTGCCGGTCTACGACCTGTTCGGGGGGCGGACGCGTGATCACGTCCCCGCCTACGCCCACCTGGGCGACGACTACCACGACCTCGAGGCGTTCCTGGACCGGGCGCGGGCACTCGTCGCGGAAGGCTGGCGGCACCTTCGCTTCGCCGTGCCCCATGACGAGGACGGCACCCTGGACCAGCGGGCCTCGATGCGGTGGGGCATCGACCTGTTCCATGCCGTACGGCAGGCCGTGGGCGACGACGTGGAGCTGATCCTCGACGTGCACACGCGGCTCGACCTGCCCGAGGCCGTGACGTTGTGCCGCGAGATCGAGGCGGCCAAGCCGTACTTCGTGGAGGACCCGCTGCGGTGCGAGAGCCTGGAGGTGTACCGGTCGTTGAGATCCCGTACAGCGGTGCCGCTGGCGGCGGGCGAGCAGTTCGGGTCGAAATGGGAGTTCCAGCGGCTCATCGAGCAGGATCTCATCGACTACGCCAGGGTGGACGTCGCTGTGGCGGCCGGGCTCACCGAGGCCAGGAAGATCGCCGCGATGTGCGAGGCGCACTACGTCAAGCTGGCCACCCACAACCCGCTCGGCCCGGTGACGGCGGCCTCGTCGCTGCACCTGAACCTGGCTTCACCGTACATCGGAGTGCAGGAGCACCAGGCCCTGCCCGAGCTGCCGGACGTGTTCACCGCCCGGCCGGTGGTCCGAGGGGGTCGCTTCGAGATCCCGGACCTGCCCGGCCTCGGCGTCGACATCGACCGGGCCGAGGCCCGGAAATATCAGGCCATCGCCGCTGAACGCCCCCACCTGCGCACCCGTGACGGCGCCTTCACCAACTGGTGAGGGAACACTCCCGAGCTGGCCGACGGCGCGGGCCTGCGCGCAAGCGGCTCAACTCCTGCCCGTTCCGCTGGCGGCCGTCACATTGCTCCCTTGAGCATCCATCGGTTTAAGTAGTTTGCAAGTGGCACAATACAGACTCTCCTCACCAATCACGCTGCCGTCCGCTTGGACGGCACGAAGGGAAGAGATCGTGCAGCTAGGCAAGAAGCTCACTGCCGTGGCCGCTTGCGTCTTTATGGCGAGCGGGGTGCTGGCTACGGCGTCTCCCGTGGCAGCTGCTGCGGCTACATCGGCTACTGCGGGGGAAAGTCAAGCACGTTACTATTACGGCGCCATTGCTGTGGCGCGGAACGGCCGAACCGGCAGGTCCTGGGACTACCGAACAGTGGCTTCCGCCAAACGGCGGGCGCTGAGAGAATGCGGCCGCTCCAGCTGCAAAGTCCTTGTCACCTTCGTCAACGGGTGCGGCGCTGTCGCCTACAACGCCAGGAGAAACGTCTTTTGGGGCGGTAGGGGGAGCACGCCCGCCAGGGCGAAGCGGAACGCCGTAGCCAATGCGGGCGGCGGTCGCTGGATCGCCTATCAATGCACCAGGCGATGGCGGTAACGCCGGCTTATTAGTTGGTTGATCGCCCGTTCCACGACGTTCCTTGCCTTGTAGCGTTCGGCGTCGAAGCCGGTGGGTCGTCTTCCTGCTGAGCCGCGCCGACGCCGGTTGGCGCGTTGATCGCGCGGCTCGGGGATGGTGTGGCGGATCTCGCGGCGGCGCAGGTAAGCGCGGTTGGCCCGGGAGGAGCCCCAGCCTGACCACCTCCGCCAACTCGGCGGCCAGCGGCGGTGCCGTTTGTAGACCGTGATCCATGGGCCGAATCGCTCGGGCAGGTACCGCCACGGCAGCCCGGTCCGTGCCCGGTACAACACGCCGTCGATCGTCGCGCGGGGGTCATTCCACCGTCCACCCCGCTGGCCGCCCTCGGCAGCAGCGGCCGGAGCAGGCGGAGGTGCCACCGCCTGCTCCATCCCGGTCTCGATGCCCGCGCTCCGGCAGAGCTAGAGAAGCCCTCTGGAGGTGAACGCGGCACGTACGGCTGCCGCGGCAGTGTCGCCGCCGTGCCGCTGTGCCGCGTTCACCGTGGCCTCGGCCGCCGCCTTGAAGGTGGTGTCCTTGGCGAAGTCGAACTGCGCGTCGATGATGACCGTGCTGCCCAGCGTGTCACCAAGCCCGGTGCGGATGTCGTACAGGGCTGACGACCAGATCTCGCCGTCCGCGTGCACCTCGCCGACCATGTCCTCGGGGTAGTGCTTGGTGCCGTCCAGCCGGCGCAAGCAGTGCGGGGCCCCTGACGTGTAGGAGACCGAATCCCAGTCGGCCACGCATGCTTCGGGAGTCCGCGTGGGTACGCCGGTCTTCCAGCTGCTGACGGCCACGGCGAGGTAGTCGCCGAAGGCCTCACCGATCGCGCCCGATTCCAGGGTCGTGCCGAAGCCGGTCACCTGGCCGTCCTGCACGGAGTGGCCGTACTCATGGACGATCACCTCGCCGTCCTCGGCGTCGTCCACGCCTCCCTTGCCGAGGGTGATGTTGGCCTTGTCCTCCCTGAAGAAGGAGTTGTCGCCGCCGTACTGGTTGATCCGCAGCTCGATCTGGCGCAGGTTCACCGGGCGCAGCCGGGAGCCGAAGCCCAGTGACTGGATGTAGTGCTGGGCGGTGGTGACCCAGTAGTAGCCCATGACCTGCTCGAACTGGTCACTGTCGCGGTGCCAGGCCGGGAAGGCCCCGTTCACCGCCTTGGCGGGCTTGCCGGTCTCGCTCTTGACCATGACGTAGCGCCCGGTGAGAGTGCCGGAGCTGTCCAGGTAGGTGAGGGTGACGGTGCGGTACGCCGGGGCGAAGGCCGCGCCGTCGCGGTCGTGGTCGTCGACGAGGGACTCGTCGCCCGTGCTCTGGACCGCGTTGGGGTAGAAAACGGTGGCGGTCGGTTCGGTCGTGGCCTGGGCGGTGCCCGGCGTGAGGAGCGCCGTGATGGTGCCGACCGCCAAGCAGGCCGCAGTCATACGATGCTGGGGGCTGCTCACCGTAGATCCTCCAATTGGTGGGAATCCGGTGAACTTACGGGATCAACGATCCTTTTGTCACCCCCTGTGTCGGTGCGGCAACGTCTGTCCCCATCGACGTTCAGAAGCAGCCGGTCCCCGGTCCTGACATGGGGACGCGGCGCCGCGGGAATGGCACCTCCTGGCCTGTAGGGCGTCGAAAGGGAAGGTACTCCTCCCGGCCGGATGTACCGCCCCGTCGCGCCATTCGATGAGACAGGAGGCTTCACCATGAATCCCGCCATGTCCGTGAGCGAAGCCGGGCGAACGTTTACCAGGCCCGCCGCGTACACCGACGAGACCCGCCTTCACGAGGCCCTCGCGCTGTTGCGCCGTGAGTCTCCCGTCCACCGCGTGGAGGTCGCCGGATACACCCCGTTCTGGGCGGTCACCCGCCACGCCGACGTGCTGGAGATCGAGCGGGACCATGCCCTGTGGCTCAGCGCTCCGCGCCCCGTGCTGAGGACCGCGGACCTCGACGCCGCACTCGAAACGCGCCGGGCGCGGGGGACCGCGCTCAGGAGCATCGTCCACATGGATGAGCCGGAGCACCGCGTCCTGCGCGCCGTCGGGGCCGACTGGTTCCGCCCCAAGGCCATGCGCGCCCTGGAGGCGCGGGTCCGAGAGCTCGCCCGCCTGCACGTGGACCGGATGGCGGAGTACGGCGGCGCGTGCGACTTCGCCCGCCAGGTCGCCGTGCACTATCCGCTCTACGTCATCCTCACCCTGCTGGGCCTGCCCGAGTCGGACTTCCCACGCATGTTGCGGCTCACGCAGGAGCTGTTCGGCCAGCACGACGAGGAGACCGGGCGCGGCGGCAGCCCGCAGGGTCACACCTCCGTGCTGGAGGACCTCTTCGCCTACTTCCACGAATTGACGGCCGAGCGCAGGGCCAGGCCGACTGGCGACCTGGCCTCGGAGATCGCCAACGCCCGCATCGACGGCCGGCTGCTGGACGACAACACTGCCGCCTCCTACTACATCCTCATTGCCACGGCCGGGCACGACACCACCAGCTCCACCATCGCGGGCGGCCTGGAGGCGCTCATCCGGCACCCGGAGGAGCTGCGGCGACTGCGGGACGACCCCAGTCTGCTGCCGACGGCCGTCGAGGAGATGATCCGGTGGGTGAGCCCTGTGAAGGAGTTCATGCGCACCGCCTCCGCTGACACCCAGGTCAACGGCACGCCGATCCGGAAGGGCGAATCCGTGCTGCTGTCGTATCCGTCGGCCAACAGGGATGAGGAGGTCTTTGCCGACCCGTTCCGCTTCGACGTCGGCCGCGACCCCAACAGGCACCTGGCCTTCGGCTTCGGCGTCCACTACTGCCTGGGCGCCGCGCTCGCCCGCATGGAGATCCGCGCGCTCTTCGCCGAACTCGTCCCGAGGCTGGCGAGCGTCGAGCTGGATGGCGAGCCCGTGTGGACCGCCACCACATTCGTTGGCGGGCTCAAACGCCTCCCCATCCGCTACGTCATGAAGGACGGCTGAGGGTGCCGACTCGGGGGAGAACCTGCAATGCTGAGCAACCCATGGTGGACAACACGGTCCAGATGACCTGTGAGC
Source organism: Nonomuraea sp. NPDC005650 (assembly GCF_040605375.1). Classification (NCBI taxonomy): domain Bacteria; kingdom Bacillati; phylum Actinomycetota; class Actinomycetes; order Streptosporangiales; family Streptosporangiaceae; genus Nonomuraea; species Nonomuraea sp. NPDC005650. The sequence continues at coordinate 84,277 of NZ_JBEXCR010000041.1, read as the reverse complement.
GAGCCGGCGCGGTGCTTGCGCACTGCGCCGGTGGCTTCCTCGACGCGGTGGCCTTCGCGGCTCTCGGCGAGCGCGACCATCTCGACATCAAGATCGTCCAGACCCTGAAATGGCCGATGGTGAGCCTGCTGCTGGAGGACGTGCGGCACGTCGCCGTCGACAAGGGGCCGGACATCGCATCGTCGCTCGTCGACGAGATCACTCTCACGCCGCTGTTGCGCACGGCCACGACGTGGCCCAGTGAAGCCGACGGTCTGGTGACTCGCTTCGAGGGTCTGCCGGATTTGTACTGGCTGAGGTTGGTCGGGCCGACGGTGATCACGGCGGTGGGAGCCATCATGACCATCTCCACCTCCCCGGACTTCTCAACCCTGGCCTGACCCCGCCGGATCTTCACCCGCGAGCCGCCGCCTGCTACCGCTCGCTCACCGCCGCGGGCGACCCGCTGATCATCCTCGACAACGCGCGCCACGTACGCCAGGTCCGCCCGCTCATCCCGGCCCGGCCAGCCGCGTCCTGATCACCAGCCGGGATCCGCCGGCCACCCTGAACAACGCCCGGCACCCGCACCTCGGCAGGCTCGACGACGCCAACGCGGCCACGCTGCTCGCCCGGATCGTCGGATCCGGGCGAGCGAGGCGGGCTACCGGCTCGCTATCTCGCACAGCCGGTCCCGGACACGCCGGAAGTGATCAGGAACCAACTCAGCTCGTGGTGGCCTTGGCGTAGTGGAACACCTCGGGCGGGGGAGTGGCACCGGCCTGCGCCCAGGCCACGGACCTCGCGCGAGCAGGGCCCACAGGCGCTCGTCCAGACGGCCGAGCAGCTGTACGGCGTGGTCGACATCCTGGTCGACCACGCCGCGGTCACCTACTTCATGCCGGTGGAGTGGCGCGGGGAGCGGTGGATCAGGCGTAGTAGGTGGCTATGCCAAGGGTGTAGCCGGAACTCGTCTTCACGATTCGCCCGGTGTACTGGCAGCTTGAGTCCAGCGGAGCTGCGGCGGTGTAGGTCGTCGTGTTGATGTCTTTGATCTTCGTGCCGCTGCCGAGCTTGCATCCGATCCCGGCCACCGTGAGCTGGAGCTCATATCCGCTGTTGAGCTTCGACGACGGGCTGGCGACGCGTCCCCAGACGTACCACTTGCCGTTGTACTTGCCCTTACGGACTTGGAGGGTGCCGTCGTTCGGCCCGGTCGCGCCTATCCGGACGTCGTCGTACGCCGGGGTCGAGACGCTCGAGGCGTTGCTGGGTGCGCTGCTGTTCCAGGAGATCGCCGAAGCGGACGTGGCGAGGAGGATCGTCAGCGCCGTTCCCGTGGCTCCGACGAACGCCGCCTTCCGCAGGATATTTGCCAGTCGCATAGTGCCCTCTCATGTGCGGTGATTCGTACTTGGACGAAGGACGTTAGCGAGAGGGGGTATGCCGGGAGTATGTTCCGCGGGTGATCGGTCTTCACCACCTGGCCGGCCTGATGAGACGACATACCGGCGCCATACCGCCGTTTCCTACTCTGCCGCCGTGCAAAGACCTACGACCCGGACACCGATCGGCGCGGGCAGAGCGCTTCGCCTACGTATTCTCGTCGCGGCGGCCCTGGGCGCCTCGACGGTGTGCCTTCCGCACCCGGCCACGGCGAGTTCCGCCGGCCTGAGCGCCTACGACGCGCTGGTGCTCTCGCACCGCCCGGTCGCCTATTGGCGACTGTCGAACCCCTCGGACGGCGCGGAGAGCGACCGCACCGGCAACGGCCACAAGGGGACCTTTCACGGCGTCACCAGCACAGTCCGCCTGCCCAATCAGGACGGCGCCGCCGTCTTCAACGGCTCGTCGGGATATTTCGAGATTCCCACCGCCAAGCAGTTCCACATCTCGACCACCGGCGCGTTCACCATGGAGGCGTGGATCAGGCCGCACACTCTCCAATTCGCCGACGAGGAACAGTCCGGCTACGTCTACTTCATGGGCAAGGGCACGAAGTCGGGCACCGGCGGCGATCGCGAGTGGGCGGGTCGCATGTACTCGAAGGAGAACGAGGAGAACCGGCCCAACCGCATCTCCGGCTACGCGTGGAACCTCGACGGCGGCTTCGGCGCCGGGGCGTACGTCCAGCAGCCGGTCAAGGTCAACGAGTGGATCCACTACGCCGTCACGTTCGACACCTCGGAGGGTGCGTACGGCAAGGTGCGGATCTACCGTGACGGCGTGCTGGCGGGCACGGACAACCTGGTCTACCGCCCCGGCACGGACGACGAGGTCGTCATCAACCCCAAGCCGGGTCCGGCGCCCGTCCGGGTCGGCACCCGCGACGGGGCGTCCTACTTCAAGGGGGCGGTCGGAAAGTTCGCGCTCTACAACCGCGAACTCTCGGGAGCGGAACTGCGCTCGCACTACGCCGCGATGACCGGACCGGCCACGCCGGACTTCAACTCCGACGGCGTGGGCGACATCTTCTCGGCCGCCACCGGGACGCTGACCGTCTGGAATGGCCAAGGCGGCAACAAGTTCGGCCCGGCCACCACGATCGGCGGCGGCTGGACCGCCTTCAGCCGCCCGATCGCGGGGGACGTCAATGCCGACGGCAACAGCGACCTACTCGCGGTCAAGACGGATACTGGCACGCTGCACGTGTGGAACGGCGAAGGGGGCAACGAGTTCGGTCCGGCCATCGAGCTCGGTCCGGGCTGGGAGCCGTACGCGAGCACGTTGATGTCGCTGGGAGACGTGAACCAGGACGGTCACACCGACATCGCGGCCACGCGTGACGGCACGCTGTACATCTGGAACGGCAAGGGCGGCAACAAGTTCGGCCCCGGCATCCCCATCGGCCCCGGCTGGACACCATATTTCTGAAGAGCGGGAGAAAGCGGCCACGAAGTCGTTGCGAGCCCTGGCAGGTCGAGGTGGACGGGCAGCCCGTACGGCCGGCGGGCCGTCGCCGTGGTGACGCGCTTGGCGCTGGACGCCGGCCGGCCCGTCACCACGCGTCAACTCGTCGCCGACGTCCAAGGGAAGACCTCGGCTACCACGGCTGCGGTCCTCTCGGCCGCGGCCGTGGCCACCTGCGGGTAGACGGCGGTGAAGGCGCTGGGGGTGTGTCCCAGGTCCACCCCGGCCGCCAGCCGCTCGCCGTTGACCAGGGGCAGCCCCCGCTGCGGTGGCAGCCCGGTCGAGCACGTGCTCCAGCGTGCGCGGTGAGAACAGGCGGCGCGGCTCGGTCGGCAGCGCGGCCCAGACGCGGAAGACCTCGTCGGCATCGAGGATGCGGTCATGGCCGTCGCGGCGCAACGCGTGATCGATCCGCCCGCGGCCGACATGCTGTCCACCGTCGTGCTGGCGGCCTTGACGGTCGCGGCCTGCCGTGCGTCTTTGCCGACGTAGGCATACGGTTATCGCGCGACCGAAGACTGGCTCGGGAGGATCCGTGGCGCACAGCAGCACGTTCGTGTTTCCGGCCTTCAGTTTCGCGTCGTGAGCAAGAAGGAGCGAGACGACCCCGACGACTTCGGAGGGATCAGTTTCGGCGGCATGATCTTCACCCTGACCGTCGTGGCCTTGGGACGCCCCTGGCAGACGCTCAAGGAACTCTCCAGGTTGATCCGTCGGCTGGGGCGTCGAGTGCTCAGGCTCGTATTGGCCCCCTTCCGGCTGGCTACCTTGATCGTATGGTCGCGGATGGCGGATCGACGCCCCACCTTCGAGGACCACCTGCACGGCGTCGACGAGGACAGAGATCCCTCGTGACCTTCAGCACGCCGGCTTTTGGTACCGGGAGAGGCGCAGTTCGAACCCCGTGTCTCGGCCGGAGGCCGTAAGTGCATCGCCGCCGCTGGTCGTGGCGCTCCAGAGCCAAGGCCGTACGTGGCGGAGAGGGGCCTGTGCCGGACTGGTGCAGATGGTCTGCCGGAGGGCGAGGCGAAGACGTTGCAGTTGGTCCAGGTCCGCTGCCGGATGGTCCACAGCTCGCTGCCGTCCGTCACGAGCGGTGGCCTCTGCCATGGCCATCGCCGTGTTCTCGACCGTCAGAGGTTCATCGCTTCTTACGCCGACCTGCTGGGCCCGCCAGCCGGACCAGTCCGAGCCGATGCTCTTCAAGGCCGCCAGCAACGTTGTGTGGACGTGTCGTTCCATGTCCGTGCCCTTGCCCCAGGCCTCGTCCAGTAGCGGAAAGATCTGGGGCCAGGTGACGTGTGCGAATCTGGTGCCGTTCTGGCTGGTCGGTGGCGTGAAGGTGAGCGCTGGTGTCAGGTAGGTGAGATCCACGGCAAGGCTCGGATGATGATGGGCGGCGAGCGTGTAGTAGCCGGAGAGCTGACCTCGCCGGTGGCTTGAGCTCTCGGTTTTCAGCTCGATCAGCCATAGCCGGTCGTGCCACAGCACGGCGTAGTCGGGTGCTCCGCCCTGTTCGTCGTCGTGCCGTGAGCGCAACTCGAACTCGTCCACGAACAGCGGTTGACCGCTCCACTCGCTGCGGCCGAACGACAGCTCATCCAGCGACCGCAGGAACCCGGCGCCCCGGGGCGACGGGCGGGTACGGCTGTTCCAGCGGGGGTAGGGACCGCCCACGATCAGCATGGTCAGGAGCCGTTGGCAGTATTCCTCCCGGCCCAGCCGTAGGCGTCCCAACAGGTGGTGAGGGTCTTCGATCGCCATGTTTCCAAGCTTCCAGGCGGATGTTCGCTCTGCATGGGTTCGCCGGCAAGCGATGGCGGTTCGTGATGGCGGGTTTGGCTGACGGCTGCCCCAGGATGCTCGGGGCTCGCGCTCCGGCGCCCAGGTCGTGCGACAAATCAGTCGGCGGCGAAGTCCTGCGTCCAGTAGATCTGCCCCTGCGGGTCCTTGGCCGCGCCCACCCCGATGAGGGTGTACGAGCAGTTCATGATGTTCTGCCGGTGGCCATCGCTGTTCATCCAGCCCTTGACCACCTCGGCCGCCGACCGCTGGCCCATGGCGATGTTCTCGGCCAAGGTCGAGCCGGTGAAGCCGGTCGCGCGAATGCGGTCGACCATGTCGCGGCCGTCCTGGGAGTCGTGGTCGAAATAGTCCTTCTTCGCCATGTCGGCCGAGTGCCCGAACGCCGCCCTGCGCAGCCGCGCGTCGTGCTTGAGCGGGTCGCAGCCGCCCTTGGCCCGCTCGGCGTTGGTCAGCCGGACGACCTCGTTCTCCAATGCCGTGCCGACGGAGGTGACGGGCTCCTTCGTCTCGGAAACCGGCGGCGCCTCCGTACCCCGCGTCGTGGGAGTGGGGGTGGCGCAGGTCAGCTGTACGGCCTTGGACTTGGCGGTGCGGCCCCGGTAGTCGGTGGCGACGGCGTAGTACGTGCCCGGCTTGCAGGGCAGCTTCAGGGTGATGCGGTCCTTTCTGGTGGCGCCGCTTTTGACGACCGGATCGTCGCCGGGGACGGCGCGCTTGACCCGGATCCGCAGCAGCGCCGGGCGCACACAGCCGCGGCGGACGGCCGAGGTCTGGATCGTGAGCGCGGAGATGCTCGGACTGGTCACGCGCACACGGCACTCGTCCGATTCGGAGGTCGGCTCGGGAGTCGCGTCCTTCGTCTGCGTCGGTGTCGAGGTCGGCGCGGTCACTTCGGGCGCAGCTCCGGCCGCCCCACCGGTGGACGGGGCGCAAGAGGTGAGGCCGGCGACGACGGCGAGTGCCCCAAGGGGTCGACGCATGAGGGTTCCTCCGTGGAGGGAGACGCTGGTGGTCCCGCATTCTGCCGGACCCGTTACCGACTTGTCATGACAATACGGACATTTCGCCCTGTGGGTAATCTCATGGGCAGGGTTGTCGGCAAGGCCGTCGAGCTCACAAACGTCTCGCCCGATCGAGTTCGGCATCGGGCGGAGAAGTCACGGTGGCGCAGTGGCGGCCGATTCAGGACGGCAACTCCCAGGGGCCGTACAGCGCGTGGTGAGCGCTCGTGGTGAAGGCCCAATAGCGCTCGCCGTAGGACCAATGCCACCACTCGGTCGGGTAGTTGACGAAGCCGGTGGAGGTCATGGCGGTGCCCAGGATGTGCCGGTTCGCCGTGGCCTCCGCGGAGATCGCGGTCGAGGCGGTGTAGCAGGCCTCGCCGTCCTCCGGCGGGGTGGCGTTGACCGGCGTGCCCATCGGCAGCTCCGTGCCGGTGGAGGTGCACAGGGTCAGGTCGACCGCGCCGCCGGTGACGTGGGGGGCCACGTCGGGCGGGGAGACGTATCTGCTGGCCTCGACGTGAACGCGGTGCTCGTCCCAGCCGGGGTGCGCGGCGCGGTGGCGGGTGACCGATGAGTCGAAGTACTGCTGCTGCAGTCCCACCCGGCGATACCCCTCGGTGACCAGCAGGCGCAGCTCCCGGGGCAGCCGGGTCTGCGCGACCACCAGCCGGTCGGCCACGCTCAGCCGTACGTGCGCGTAGGCCCCCTCGCGGTCGGCCAGTCTCGGATCGACGCGGATGGCTTCCACGGTGCGCAGGTCCACGAGCGGTTCCCCGCACTCCTTGACGGAAACCGCGGCGATCCGCGGGTCGGACAGGAGCACGATCTTTGGCATGGAAGCCCTCCGTTGTGAACCATGGGCACTCCAGGTGAGGTGTGCCGTCGCCATGGTTCACCGGCGGGATCCAAGACCGCTGTAATACCTCTGAAACTGCCCTTACTTGGACATCTCCTCGTACTCGCGGGCGCCGTGCAGCCGGAACACCTCCAGCGCCTCGGCCCGGGTCGTACGGGCGGTGGCGTCATCGCCGAGGGCCTCGTGGACCAGCGCCAGGTCCCGCAGGGTACGGGCCCGGAACAGGCCCAGGCGCAGCGCCTCCCACAGCCGCGCGGACTCCTCCAGATCAGCCTTGGCCTGGTAGAGGCGGCCCTCGGCCAGGTTGAGCTCGCCGAGGGTACGCAGGGTGCAGGCCTCGCCCCAGCGGTCGTGCAGGGTCCGGGTGACGCCGAGCGCCTCCTCCAGCAGCCGCCGGGCCTGCTCGTGCCCGCCGAGCCGGAGCCTGACCTTGGCCAGCGAACGTGAGCAGTAGGCCACCATGAGCCGGTCGCCGAGCTGCCGGAAGATCTCCAGCGCCTGCTCGCACACCTTCTCGGCCAGGTCGTACTCGCCTCTGGCGCGGTGGTGCAGCGACATGTTGCGCAGGGTCAGCCCGGCGCCGCGCCGGCTGCCGGCCTCCTGGTAGAGGGTCAGCGCCGTGGTGAAGTCGGTCCAGGCAGCGGTGTAGTCGCCGCGTTCGAGGCGTACGGTGCCGGTCAGCCGTTTGACGTGGGCGATGGCGGCGGTGTCGGCCTGGCGCTGCCAGAGCGGTTCGGCCTCGCCGAGGAAGTGCAGCGCCTCGGCCAGGTAGCCCTGTTCGCGGCACGCCGCGCCGAGGGCGGCCAGGGTGGAGGCCTCTCCCCGTACGTCCGCGGCCTCGCGGAACAGCGAGAGCGCCTGGCTGAGGTACTGGCGGGACTCGGCGTAGAAGTCCCGTTCGTAGTAGAGCTGCCCCAGGCCCGCCACCAGGCTCGCCTCGCCGAGCACGTTGCCGGCGCGCCGCGCCACGGCCAGCGCCGCCTCGTGGGTGCGGTGCCAGGAGGTGAACGGGTCGTCGACGACGTACTGGCTGCCTCCGAGGGCCACCAGGGACAGCGCGGAGGCGAGGTCGACGGCGAGCTGGTCGAGGTCCATCGAGGCGGCCAGTTCGACGGCGGCGATCAGCGACTCCTCCTCGCTCCGGAACCAGCCCCGCGGGTCGGCCAGCGCCGGGCGGGCCGCATCCTCTCCCACCGGGTGCGGCAGCCCGGGGGTGACGCGCATGGGAACGGCCCCGGTCGGGACGACCTTGCTGACCTGCTCGACCAGCCACAGCCAGCCGCCCAGCACCCTACTGGTCATCGCCGTCAGCTCTTGGGCCTCTTCCTCGGCCCGGGCGCGCTCGCCGGCGAACAGCCTGACCAGGTCGTGGAGCCGGTAACGGGCCTGACCGGTCTCATCGGGGTCCACCTCGTCGACCAGCGAGGTGTCCACGAGCTGCTCCAGCAGCTGGTCGGCCTCGCGCGGGCCGAGGTCCGCGGCGGTCGCGGCCACCCAGAGGGGGAAGCTCGGCAGCCCGAGCAGGCCCAGCCGGCGCAGCGCCCGCTTCTCCTGGGCGGAGAGCATGTCGTAGCTGAGGGCGATGCTGGCGCGTACCTCCAGGTCACCGGCGGCCAGCTCGTCGAGCCGGTGCTGCTCGTCGGCGAGCCGGTCGGCCAGCCGCCGGGCCGACCATTGGCGCCGCGAGGCCAGGCGCGCGCCCGCGACCCTCAGTGCGAGCGGCAGGCCACCGCACTGGCGGACGATGCGCACCGCCGCCTCCGCGTCGCCGGTGATCCGCTCCTCGCCCGCGATGCGGATGAGCAGGTCGATGCCCGCTTCGGGCGGCAGCATGCCGAGGTCGACGAGCATGGCGCCGGACAGCCCGGCGAGCCGGTTCCTGGAGGTGACGATCACCGCGCAGCCCTGGTTGCCCGGCAGCAGCGGGCGTACCTGAGCCTCCGAGGCGGCGTCGTCCAGCACGATCAGCCGGCGCCGGTCGGCCAGCAGCGTCCGGTAGCGGCTGGCGCGCTCCTCCAGCGTGAGCGGGAGCGGCGCGCCGGTGGGCTCGAGCTCGCGCAGCAGCCGCCCGAGCACCTCCTCGGCACCGGCCGGCGTGCCTGTGGTGCCGCGCAGCTCGACGTGGAGCTGCCCGTCGGGATAGTGGTGCGCGATCTCGTGTGCCGTACGCAGTGCCAGGGCGGACTTCCCGACGCCGCCCTGCCCGGAGATGACGCAGATCGGGGTGGCGCCGGAGTCGGTGAGATGGTCACGCAGCGCCACGATCTCCTTCTCGCGCCCGGTGAAGTCGGGCACCGGGGAGGGCAGCTGGCGCGGCATGCGGGGCACGGCCTTGACCGGCCTGGCCAGCGCGGGGTCCGAACGCAGGATGGCCTCCTGCGTCTGGCGCAGCTCGGGCCCGGGCTCGACGCCCATCTCCTCGATCAGCACCTGGCGGCCCTTCTGGTAGACGGCCAGCGCGTCGGCCTGCCTGCCCACCCGGTACAGGGCCACCATGAAGTCGCGGCGCAGCCGCTCGCGCGCCGGGTGCAGCGCGACCAGCTCGGCCAGCTCGTCGATGAGCCGCTCGTCCTGCCCGGCCGCGAGGTCCGCGGCGATCCGCTCCTCGGTGACCGCCAGTCTCAGCTCTTCCAGCCGTACGGCTTCCGCGCGCAGGTACGCGCCGCCGATCCCGCCCAGGGCCTCGCCGCGCCAGAGCCGCAGGGCCGTACGGAAGGTTTCGCCCGCCTCCTCGTGCCGCCCCTGCTGGGAGGACTGCCTGCCACGGGTGACGAGCCGCTGGAAGAGGTCCCGGTCCAGGGTGTCCGGGGCGATCTCGGCCAGGTAGCCGAGCCGGTGGGAGACGATGATGTCGGGCAGCCCCGCGCCGGTGAAGGCTCTTCGCAGCGAGGCGACGTAGGTCTGCAGCACCCCGCGGGCGGTCGTCGGCGGGTCGTCCTCCCAGATCGCGTCGATCAACCTGTCGACCGTGACGACGCGGCCCGCCTCCAGCAGGAGAGCGGCCAGCAACGACTGCGGCTTGGCGCCCCCGAGGAGCACCTGCCGTCCCCCGTTCCACACTTCCACCGGTCCCAGGAGCCGTAACTCCATGTGAGTCTCCCAGGTTTCGTGCCTGCACCGATCATGCCAGTACGGATCGGTACAGCGCTATTGCAGTCCATTTGGAGAGACCCCGACCACTCTCGGTTCCAGTCAAGCGAACGCAAGCGAGAGGGAAGTCATGAACAACTCGATGGCCAAGCGCGCCACCATCTGCCTGCTGTCGGCGACGGTCTCGGTGGTCGGGCTGCAGGCGGCTGTTAACACCCCGGCCTCCGCGGCGAGCCGGGACACGATCGTCTCGGTCGCGCAGGCGGAAGCCGGCAAGGCGGCCCGCAACAAGGAGAACCCCATGGGCAGCGGGTGCAACTACTACACAGGGGTCTTCCGCACGTGGAAGTCGGCCTCCGGCTGCGGTACGGGGGACGGCGTGCAGTTCCGCAACAGCGACTGGTGCGCCGACTTCTCCAAGTACGTCTGGAAGACCGCCGGGGTGCGCCACGCGGACGTGGCCGAGACCAGCGGGGGCATCCTGACCGGCTGGGCCTCCTCCTTCAAGGACTACGGGACCACGTACGGCACCTGGCACGCCCGCTCCAGCGGTTACACCCCTCAGCCCGGGGACGCGCTGGTGTTCGACTGGGACCAGAGCGGGGACATCGACCACGTCGGCATCGTCACCTCGTCCAACGCGAGCACCGTCTACACGATCGAGGGCAACAGCGGCGACGCGATCAAGGCCAAGAGCTACTCGCGCTCGGACATCGACATCGTCGGCTACTCCTCACCGGTCGGCATCGACGGCGGTTCGCCGGATCTCGGCGTCCTGGAGTTCTACCTGTCCGACAGTCAGAGCTCGACCGTGGCCACGCGTCCGGTCGTCGCGTACGGCAACAGCCCCATGATCCCGATCCGCGGTGACTGGGACGGTGACGGCAAGGACACGGTCAGCAGCTTCGACCCCACCACGGCCACGTTCTACCTGTCCAACACCCCCGAAACCGGAGCGGCCTCCTACACCTTCCGCTACGGCGACGCCGGTGCGGTTCCTCTGGTCGGTGACTGGGACGGTGACGGCAAGGACAACGTCGGGGTCCGCATGGGCAACACGTTCTACATGCGTACCAGCCCGGTCACCAGCGCCACCGAGACCACCACTTCCCTCGCCTACGGCGATGCCGACATGATCCCCGTGGTTGGTGACTGGGACGGCGACGGCAAGGACACCCCCAGCGCCTACAAACCCGCCAATGGCACCTTCTACCTGTCCAACACCCCTCAGACCGGAGCGGCCTCCTACATCTTCGGCTACGGCGATCCCGGTGCCGCACCTCTGGTCGGCGACTGGGACGGTGACGGCAAGGACAACGTCGGGGTCCGCATGAACGGCACCTTCTACATGCGCACCAGCCCGGTCACCACCGCCACCGAGACCACCACCTCCGTCGGCTACGGCGACCCCTCCGACCTGCCCATCACCGGCGACTGGGACGGCAACCACATTGACACCCAGGGCATCGTCCGCTGACCCAACCCCTCAACGCGGGGGCGGACAGGAATCCCGCCCCCGCTGGAACCGGAGAAATCTCATGATCAGATCCATGCGGGCCGTCCGTGTCATGGCCGGAGTGGCCGCTCTCGTATCGGTGATCGCCCTGGGGGTGCAGCCGGCGCAGGCCGCCGTCCCGGCGGGATACCCGGTCGGCGGCACCGACGTCTCCAACCACGCCGGAACGATCGACTGGGCGCAGACGGCGGCCAAGGGCGTCAAGTTCGGCTGGGCGAAGGCCACCGAGGGCCTCGACTTCGTCGATGCGACGTACAACGCCAACTACCACAATGCCAAGGCCAACGGCGTCTACATCGGGGCCTACGCCTTCGGCCGCCCGGACAAGGGCGTGAACACCGGCAAGGCCCAGGCGGACTGGCTGATCTCCCATGCCCAGTACGTCAACGACGGCAAGACCCTTCCCCTGCAGCTCGACATCGAGTGGCCCTGGTGGACGACGTCCGCCCCGATGTATCCCTGCTACGGGTTGTCGACCACTCAGATGGTCACCTGGATTCGCGACTTCGTGAACGAGGTCAAGGCGAAGACCGGCCGGGAAGCGGCCATCTACACCAATCCCAACTGGTGGAACCAGTGCACGGGGAGCAACAAGTCGTTCTCGGCCAACCCTCTGGAGACCTCCAACTACAGCGGGTCCCCCGGGGCGTTGCCCGCGGGCTGGTCACGCTTCACCGCCTGGCAGTACGCCGGCTCCTCCAGCACCCTTCCGGGCTCGCCGACGGTGTTCAACGGCAGCCTGGCCGACCTGGCCGCCTTCGCCGGTTCGCCGAGTCTCGGCGTCCTGGACTTCTATCTGTCCGACAGTCAGAGCTCGACCGTGGCCACCCGCCCGGTCATCGCGTACGGCAACAGCCCGATGGTTCCCATCCGCGGTGACTGGGACGGCGATGGCAAGGACACGGTCAGCAGCTTCGACCCGACCACGGCCACGTTCTACCTGTCCAACACGCCCGAGACCGGGGCGGCCTCCTACACCTTCCGTTACGGCGACGCCGGTGCGGTTCCTCTGGTCGGTGACTGGGACGGTGACGGCAAGGACAACGTCGGGGTCCGGATGGGCAACACGTTCTACATGCGTACCAGCCCGGTCACCAGCGCCACGGAAACCACCACTTCCCTCGCCTACGGCGATGCCGACATGATCCCCGTGGTTGGTGACTGGGACGGCGACGGCAAGGACACTCCCAGCGCCTACAAACCCGCCAATGGCACCTTCTACCTGTCCAACACCCCTCAGACCGGAGCGGCCTCCTACATCTTCGGCTACGGCGATCCCGGTGCCGCACCTCTGGTCGGCGACTGGGACGGTGACGGCAAGGACAACGTCGGGGTCCGCATGAACGGCACCTTCTACATGCGCACCAGCCCGGTCACCACCGCCACCGAGACCACCACCTCCGTCGGCTACGGCGACCCCTCCGACCTGCCCATCACCGGCGACTGGGACGGCAACCACATCGACACCCAGGGCATCGTCCGCTAACGGGTAGTCCGGATCGCGGGTGGGGCGTGTCGCCGGTAGGCGGCACGCCCCACCGCTGTCGGCTTAAGAGCCGTTCAGCCGCTTTCAGGTCGGCTTCAGCATGCACTCGTGACAGTGAAGCCCCATGACCCCCTCCCGAGTGCCGCTCATGATTGCCGCGGCCCTGATGGCGGCCCTCACCGGATGTTCCTCGTCCGGCGGGACCGAGGCCTCCGTGTCGCCCTCTGCCGACCCCGCCAACAAGCAGCGTGAGAACCAGGCCCAACTGGCGAGCTGTATGAAGGGCAAGGGCTTCACCTATCACCCGGTCGTATCCATGCCCGAACTACCGGACGCCATCAAGCAGGAAATGTCCGGCGACTACCAGGGAATGCGGAAATATCGGGAAAAGTACGGCTTTGGGTTCGCCGCCTCCTTCGTCTACCCCAACGACGGCGTGGGCAGGGTGGCGCGCCAGAGGGCGGACGGCGACACAGGCGACGACCCCAACGCGAAAGTCATCGCCGGGCTGCCGAAGCAGCAGCGGGAGGCGTACTTCAACGCGATGAGCGCCTGCACGCTGGAGCTGATCAACAAGGCCACCGGCAAGAACCTGAAATCGATGGACGAAGCGGCCAAGGCCCAGAGCCAGATGCTGGAGCAGATCATCAGCCGTGAGATCGACGGCGATCCCAAGCTGGTGGAGCTGGCGGACGCGTTCGCCGACTGCCTGAAGGGCAAGGGCTACCGGGTCGCCTCGCAGCGCCCCTCGGAGGTCGTGCGCAGCACCGAGGCGGCGTTCATGACGGAGTTCGGCAAGCTCGCCCAGCAGAGGACCACCACGGCGGACGACGCGCGGCCCCTCCTGCGGCGTGAGATCAAGGCGGCCCTGGACGACCTGGAATGCGGCAAGGAGTTCTACGCCGCCTACCGGCCCAAGGCGAACGCGGTCTACGAGCGTGCCCAGTTCCTGCCCGGCGTGGGCATGATGGCCGCCACGGCCGCGAAGTAGCGTGCGCAGATCAAGAGTGCTCGCCCTGGTCGTGGCGGGCGTGCTGGTGATCGCCGGGGTGGGCTGGGTCGTCGCCTCCCGGCTGCGTTCCCCGGCCGACGAGGCCGCCTCGCGCCGCCCGCCCAAGCCCTCCCTGATCACCGCGCCGGTCGAGCGACGCAAGCTCACCAGCACCGTCACGGTCAGCGGCACGCTCACGTACGGCTCGCCGCTGCCGGTCACGCTGGCCGGGATGGTCGGCGGAAGCGGTGGCGGCGGCGGGATCGGTGGGGCGAACGGCGCTCCGCAGCGCGTCACCACGGCGCCCAAGCCCGGTCCGCTGCGCGCGGGCCAGACGCTGATGCAGGTCAACGGGCGGCCGGTCTTCGCCTTGCGGGGCAAGAAGCCCATGTATCGCCCGCTGGTGCCCGGCACCGAGGGCAAGGACGTCGAGCAGCTCCAGCGCGCGTTGCGGGTGAAGGCGACCGGCGTCTTCGACGCGGCCACGGTGGCGGCGGTGCGGCGCTGGTATGCCAAGCGCGGCTACAAGGCCCAGGAACCTGACCTGGAAGCGCGCAAGAACCTGCAGCAGTTGCGTCAAGCGGTACAGACCGCGAAGGAGACTTTGGCCGCCGACCGCAAGGCCCTGAACGAGGGCCTCGACGTCCGGCCGCTCCGGATCCGTCACGACAACGCCCGCCGGGACCTCAAGGCCGCGGAGAAGGCGCTGGAAGAGGCGCCGGAGATGACGCCTGAGCAGGATACCCAGCTCGCCGCGCTGCGCCGTGCCGTACGGGCCGCCGAAGAGCAGGTGCTCACGGCCGAGCAGGCCCTGGCCGAGGCCAGGAAACCGGCCCCCACCCCGACCACGACCGTCACCCCGGCGCCCACGCCCAGCGCGGTGGACACGAGTCTGCTGGAGATGAAGGCGGCCAACGCCCGGCAGGACCTTGACGACGCCCGGCAGGCGGTGGCCGCGTACGAGGAGCAGATCCGCGTCGAGCGGGACAAACGGCTGGAGGAGCTGCGCAAGGCGGTACGCGTCGCGAAGGAGGCCGAGGCCACCGCCGCCCAGGCGCTGAGCCGGGCCAGGAAGGTCTCGCCGCTGCGGCAGAAGGTGACGCACAGCACCGCCAATCTGGCCGATGCCCAGGCGCTGCTGGCCGAGTTCCGCAAGACCTACGGCGTCAGCGTTCCGGCCGGTGAGATCGTCTTCCTGCCGAAGCTGCCCGCCCGGATCGACAAGGCGGAGGTCAAGCCGGGCGACACCATCGAGGGCAAGGTCGCCACCGTGACCAGCTCCACCTTCGCGGTCACCGGATCGGTCGAGGCCAAAGAGGCCAAGCTGCTGCGCGCCGGCCAAGAGGCTTCGATGGAGACCATGGACGGCACCCAACTGCCCGCCACGCTGAGTGCGGTGGGTGAGGCGGCCAAGACGGAGGAGGAGAAACCGGACGGCGAGGAGAACGAGTCCGAGACCGGCTCGGTGCCCGTCCTGCTCACCCCCGGTTCGTCCAAGGCGCTCAAGTCCCTGGTCGGCTCGCCCATGACCGTGCGGATCTCGGTCGGCTCGACCGAGGGCGAGGTGCTGGCCGTCCCGGTGACCGCCGTGGTCACCTCCGCGGACGGGCGGCCCCGGGTCAGGGTGGCCCTGGACGGTGACCGTACCCGCGAGGTCGAGGTACGCGCGGGACTGACCGCCGACGGCGACGTGGAGGTCACACCGGTGCGCGCGGGCGACCTGAAGGAGGGCGATCGGGTCGTGGTGAGCGATGCCTGAGCCCGTCATGGAGCTGACCGGCGTCTGCAGGGACTTTCCCGCGGACCCGCCGGTGCGCGCGCTCGCCGAGGTGAACCTGCGCGTCGACCAGGGCGACTACCTGGCCATCATCGGGCCGTCCGGCTCCGGCAAGTCGACCCTCCTCAACATCCTCGGCCTGCTCGACCGGCCGACCTCCGGCTCCTACCGGCTGGGCGGCGTCGAGACCACGGCGCTGCGCGACGGCGCGCGTACCCGGCTGCGCGGTACCCGCATCGGCTTCGTCTTCCAGTCCTTCCACCTGCTGTCCCATCGGACGGTCGTGGAGAACGTGATGCTCGCCGAGGTGTACGGCCCGCACCCGCGCGCCGGTCGGCGCGCCCGCGCCGAGCAGGCGCTGGAGCAGGTGGACATGAGCCATCGCGTCGGCTTCGTCCCCGACCGGCTGTCGGGTGGCGAGCGCCAGCGCGTGGCGATCGCCCGCGCCCTGATGGCCAGGCCCGCCCTGCTGCTGTGCGACGAGCCGACCGGCAACCTCGACAGCCGCAACACCGAGGCCATCCTCGGCCTGTTCGACGGCCTGCGGGCCGACGGCCTGACCATCCTGGTGATCACGCACGAAGACGAGGTGAGCGCCAGGGCCAAGCGCAGGGTACGGATCGCGGACGGGGTGCTGAGTGAAGCTCCGTGACCTGTGGACCGAGTCCCTGGCGGGGATGCTCGCCCGCCCGGTGCGCTCGGCCCTGACCACCCTCGGCACCGTCCTCGGCATCACCACGCTGGTGGTCACCCTGGGCATCGCCGCGACCGCGGGCAACCAGATCGTCGGCCGCTTCGACGAGTTGCTGGCCACCAGCATCACCGTCGAGGTGCCACGTGGCGGCCACCACCCTCTGGTGTCCTGGGACGCGGCCAAGGAGCTGCGCCGCCTGCGCGGCGTGACGTCGGCGACGGCGCTGGCGCAGACCGACGGTAGCTCCAACCTGGTCGTGACCGCGAACAACCTGCTCGACCCGACCCGGGTGTCCGGGCAGACCCTCGCGGTGGTCGCGGCCACCCCCGACCTGCCGGAGACCACCCACGGCCGGATGCTGGCCGGGCGCTTCTACGACCCCGGCCACGTGTCCCGCCGTGACCGGGTGGTCGTGCTGGGGGAACAGGCCGCCGCCATGCTCGGCGTCACCAGCCTGGAACACGCGCCCGCCGTGTTCATCAAGGACCGCGCCTACACCGTCATCGGCGTCATCGGCGGCCTGCGGCGCGAGCAGATCCTGGCCAGCGCGGTCCTCCTCCCGCCCACGCTCGGCCCCGACCTCGGGCTGAAGGACGTCACCCGCGTCCTCGTCGCCACGCAACTGGGCGCCGCCGAGCTCATCGCCCGCCAGGCGCCGCTCGCACTGAGCCCCAACCGCAGCGCGGAGCTCCAGGTGATCGCGCCGCCCAGCCCCAAGCGTGCGCGTGACGGCGCCCAGGACGACGTCAACGGCCTCTTCCTCGTCCTTGGCCTGGTCTCCCTGGTCGTCGGCGCGGTGGGCATCGCCAACGTCACGCTGGTCACCGTCATGGAACGAGTCGCCGAGATCGGCCTGCGCCGAGCCCTGGGCGCGGCCCGCCGCCACATCGCCGCCCAGTTCCTGTTGGAATCCAGCCTGATCGGCCTGACCGGCGGGGTGATCGGAGCCAGCCTGGGCCTGGTGGCCGTCGTCGCGGTGGCGGCCGTGCGCCTGTGGACCCCGGTTCTCGACGTACGGCTCGTGCTGGCCGCGCCCGTGGCGGGTGCGCTGGTGGGGCTGCTCGCGGGGCTGTATCCGGCGCTGCGCGCGGCGCGCATGGAACCGGCCGACGCACTGCGGTGAGGAGCTTTGTGGCACGGCTCGCCGTGCCACAAAGCTCACCGACGCCAGTCGCCGGTCACGGATAGGTGGTGACCGTTGAGGGGATGGTGTCGGTTCCGTAGGCCGGGGCGCCGGTGTCGTTGACGACGTGGTTGTACCGCCCCTTGCCGCCGAGGGAGACGACCAGGAGGCTGTGGAACTTCACGCCCGCCTTCACCGGGACCTCGAAGCCGTGGTCCACCTGGATGGTGGGGTCGCTGGTGAACACGCAGTAGCTGCCCAGGCCCCAGCCCTCGTGGGTGTTCACCGAGGGGGCGACCTTGTAGGCGGCCCAGCCTTTGACGCTCCCGTTCATGTACGCCGCCTGGTTCGGCGGATCGTACGGCAGCTCGTTCTGGAAGAAGATCGTCCGTCCGCGCTCGCCGGACCACTCCACGTTGTACTTCTTGAAGTGCTCCACGAACAGGCCGGTGGCCAGCACGTCGTCGCCGTACACGCGAAGGCCGTAGTCGGCGGCGTTGACGTCCCAGCCGACGCTGTCGCCGTGGTCGGCCCGCCAGATCCAGGTGTGGTCGATGACCGTGTCGTCGGCGTACACCACCACGCCGGTCGTCGCCTTCCCGGCGAACTGCCCGCCGATCCGGGCGAACACGTCCTGCATGGTGATCGGGTTCGCCGAGTGGTCGGTGTGGACGCCCTGGCGGCCGATCTCCAGGAGCGTCGGCGAGTTGACCGTGCCGGCGTCGATCAGGAAGCCGGACAGCTTCACCCCGTCCGCGTCCGCCACCCGCATGGCGGTGACGCCGTTGTCCGGCACCAGTGTCGCCAGGCCGAGGCCCATGACGACGGTGTCCGGCCTGGTCACCTCGACGGTCTGGTCGAGGTGGTAGATGCCGGGGGTGAACAGCAGGTGCAGCCCCTGGGCGAGCGCCTGGTTGAGCGTGGCGGCGCCGACCCCGGGCTTGGCCACGTAGAACTGCGTGAGCGGGACCGAAGTGCCGGGGGTCGGGCCGTTCGCCCAGGTCGTGCCGCGGGCGTTCGTGCGCTTGCCGGGGACGAACACCGCGTAGTCGTTCCCGTTCAGGTAGAGGTACGGCTTCTCGCGGCTCACCGGGGTGGTGTCGAGCGTGGTGTAGCGCGGCTCGGGGAAGCCGGTGGCGGGCGCGCCCTGCACGCCGGAGAACACCATGTTCCACACGCTGTTGGACCAGCCGCCGATCGAACTGTCCCGGGTGTACCACTGCTGCTGGGAGTACGACCCGACGGTGCCGTCGATCTTGCTGTCGGCGATGTAACCGCCGGACGCCCAGCCGTACCCGGACGGCGCGAGGTTGAGCCCGCCGCGGATGTGCATGCGGCGGAACGGCGCGGCCTGCGCGACCGCCCACCGGTTGGTGCCGTCGTACGGTGTGACCGCGAGGTTCTCGGTGGAGCGCCAGAAGTTCTGGGTGGCGTTGCCGTTGAACCAGCCCGCGTCCACGCTCACGCCCTTGACGGTGACGTCGTCGGGGTTGCGCCCGAGGCCGTGCACGGAGGTGTAGAAGCCGGTGTTGACGTTGACGTCGTAGCTCCCGGGCTTGAACAGCAGGGCGTACCGGCCGGTGCCGAACTGGGCGGCCTCCTGCTGCTTGAAGATCTGGTCGATCTGTCCCTGGATGGTCGCCGACGACGTGGACGGGTCGAAGACCTTGACGTTCGGGCCGAGGTCGCCACCGCCGGGCAGCGGCGTGCCGCCACCGCCTGTCACGTGCACGGCCGCCTCCCACAGCGAGTAGCCGTAGCCGGTGCCGCGGGCGGTGCCGTTGATCCGCAGGTAGCGGCCCGAGCCGGCGACGTCGTAGGAGGCGTTGCCGCCGGTGCCGCCGGTGCCGCCGGTGCCGCCGGTGACCGTCCTGAGCACGCTCCAGGCGGCGCCGTCGGCGGATATCTGGATGGTGAAGTCCTTGCCGTAGGCGGCTTCCCACGACAGATCGACCTTGCAGATGTCGCGCACCGCGCCCAAGTCGACCTGGATCCACTGCGGGTCGCTGAACGCGCTCGACCAGCGGGTTCCGGGGTCGCCGTCGAAGGCCGCCGAGGCGGGGGTGCCGGCGCCCTCGATCGACGAGGCGGTGGCCGGCCTGTTCAGCGCGGCGTTGGCGGACTGGCAGTCGGCGAGAGCGGTCGCGCCGCCGTCCTGGGGGATCGAGGAGGCGGACGCGGGCATGACCACCGCGGGCGTGACCAGCAGGGCGGCCAGGATCGCGAGCGCGGCCGGGTTTGACCTGTGTCTCATGTCCTTCGCTTTCATCGGGGGTGGTGCGTGATCGGCCTGGTCAGCTGTAGACGCCGAACTCCCACAGCGAGTAGCCGTACGCGGTGCCTCGCTGGGTGAGGTTCAGCCGTACGTATCGGGCGGAGGCGTTCAGGGGGATCTGGTCGAATCCGCCGTCGCCGGTGGTGGTGCCGTAGGCGGTGGCCCAGTCGGCGCCGTTGGCCGAGGTCTGGATCTGGTACGCCTTGCCGTAGGCGGCCTCCCAGCCGAGCTGGACCTGTTTGAGCGCGGTGACCTGGCCGAGGTCGACGGTGATCCACTGGGGATCGGCCCACTCGCTGGCCCACCTGGTGGTGAAGCTGCCGTCGGTGGCGCGATCAGGGGAGAACGGCCCGCCGTCGCCGGTCGGCTGGAAGCTGGAGGCGGTGGTGGGCTTCCCGCGTGCCACGTTGGTCCCGTCCACGACCGGCGGGACCACGCGGAACGAGCGCTGCTCGATGCCGGCTCCGCCCTGGCCGTCGTAGGCGTAGACGTACACCTTCCACACGCCCAGCTGCTCGGGGGCGGTCACCGAGAACCGTCCCGGGCCGGTCTGGGTGAAGGAGACGTGCCGAAGCCCCCGGTTCCCGGTGACGTGCTTGTCGCTGAACATCAGGTTGTAGCGGATCGGGTCGCCGTCGGGATCGGTGGCCGCGGCGTCCACCGTGAAGGTGCGCCCGGCGGGCACCGCGCTCTGCGAGCCGACGGTCATCGAGGTGATCTGCGGCGGAGTGTTCGCCGGGGACTGCCCGGTGTAGGCCTGCTTCAGCGCGTGGTACCCCAGCCGCCGCCACCCTCCGGTGAGGACGTTCAGCCAGACCCCGCCGAAGTCGTTCTCCAGCCCGTAGTTGAAGGCGGTCATGCCGAGCGCCACCCCGGAATGGCCGCGGATCGCGGTCCAGCTCGCGGTGTACATGTCGCGTTTCTGCAGGTCGGACGGCTCGGTGGGCTGCCCGTTGACGTCGTTCTGGACCTCCCACTCGCCGTCCGGGCCGGCCTCGGTGACGATGTACGGCTTGGTGTAGCCGCCCTTGGACCAGTCGTCCTTGACGGTCTTGAGGGCGCCGTAGGCGTTGACGGCGAGCAGGTCGAGCGCCGGGGAGTACGCCTTGTAGTACGGCCAGGCGCCGGTCCAGGCGTCGGTGGAGGTCACCGGGTGGTTCGGGTCGGCGGCGTGGATCGCCTCGGCGACCTCGCCGACGAACCTGGCGTAGGCCACCCGCCGCTGCTCGACGACGTCCGCGGGCAGCCCGTGGTCCTGCATGGTGAGGATGACCTCGTTGCCGACGTCCCACATCAGCACGCCCTGGCGGTTCTTCAGCGCGTTGACCCGGGCGACGATCTCGTTCTTCACGCTGGTCTTGTAGGCGGTGTCGTTCACGTAGTCGGCGCCCTGGTTGAGCCAGTGGCCGACGATGACCTTGATGCCGTGCCGGGCGGCGGTGTCGAGCAGCGCGGGGGTGGCGGTGTCGTCGACGCCCCAGATCCGGATCGTGTTGACGCCCATGGCGGCCAGGTCCCGCAGGTACGCGTCGGCCGCGCCCTGCGGCGGGCCGTAGGTCACGCCTTTGACCAGGTAGGGCGACCCGTTCACCTGCAGCTGCCAGTTGCCCTGCGAGCCGGTGACCTTCACCGTGCTCGGCCCGGCGGGGACGGGCGGGTCGGTCATGGCGGCGGGCGTC
This sequence comes from Nonomuraea sp. NPDC005650, assembly GCF_040605375.1. Lineage (NCBI taxonomy): Bacteria > Bacillati > Actinomycetota > Actinomycetes > Streptosporangiales > Streptosporangiaceae > Nonomuraea > Nonomuraea sp. NPDC005650. Next base: position 63,091 of record NZ_JBEXCR010000041.1, on the reverse strand, counting down.
GTGCCGGACCGCCGTTCGACCACGACGCGGTCCACGCTCAGCACGCCGCCGGAGGTGGTGGCGGTGGTCGGCGTCGTGCGGCCCGCGATCGCGTCGGGCAGTGAGCCGCCGATCGCCAGGTCCAGGCGCAGGTAGAAGCCGTGGTGGACGGCGGCGTTCCAGGCGGCCACGCCGACCTGGCTCTGGCGCACCACCCAGGTCTGCCTGCCGTCGAGGTAGAAGCGGATCTCCTCGTCCGTCGTGGTGCGGTCGATGACCTGCGCGTAGTCGTGGTAGTCGCTCTGGCAGCCGCCGCAGGTGGCGAAGCCGCTGGTCCGGCCGTCGTACTCGGTGCAGGCTCCGCCGGGGGCGGTGCCGCAGTGCAGGGTGTTGGCGAGCTGGTCGCGGCCGTTGACGTCGGTCATGATGTCGGTCTCGCCGATCGACGGCCAGTTGGTGTGGTTGCCGCGGAAGGCGGCGCCGGTCGCGCGGAAGCCCGGCCAGTAGCCGAGCGCGCCGGGGACGTCGGGCTGTCTGATGCGGGCGCTGAACCTCAGCATCTCGCCCGGCTTCGGCTCGAAGTCGGTGCGCTGCGTCTCGATCCGGCCCGAGGTCCAGGCGCCGGAGGCGTCCCTGATCGCCTTGATGTTCAGCTGGCCGGAGCCGTCGAGGGACACGTTCGCCGTCGAGGCGCTCATCGTCTCGACCTCTCCGGTACCCCACTTCGCCGGGCCGCCCGGATACTGGGTCCCGGTGCGCAGGATCCAGTCACCGGCCGCGGGGGAGGTGCCGGCCGGGCCGGTGAAGTCGTCCTTCCACACCTCCGTCCAATCGCCTCCCGGAGGTCCGCCGCTCTCGCCGTAGACCTGGAACTCCCACAGGGAGTAGCCGTAGCCGGTGCCGCGCGCCGTGCCGTGCATGCGCACGTACCGGCCGCTGCCGGTGACGGCGAGGGTCTGCGTGCCGCCGGTGCCGGCGGCGGTCTGGTAGACGTCGGTCCAGTTCGTGCCGTCGGGCGAGGTCTGGATGGTGAACGCCTTGCCGTACGCGGTCTCCCAGCTCAGGACGATCTTGCTGATCGTCGCCGGGGCGCCGAGGTCGATCTGCAGCCATTGGGGGTCGCCGAACGAGCTCGACCACCGGGTGGCGGTGTCGCCGTCGACGGCGGCCGCGGCGGCGTAGGCGGCACCCTCCGATGAGGACGCCGTCGCCGGCTTCCCCTGTGACAGCAGGGTGTCGGCCGCGGCGGCGGGGCCGGGTAAGGCCAGGCCGGAAAGGAGCAGCCCCACCAGGGCGACGACGACCAGGGCCGGTCGCGACAAGCCGGGGCTTCGAGCTGGACGCACTGTCTCTCCTCCGAACATGGGGGGTGGTCGCCGCATCGGCGACAGAGGGAGAGCGCTCTCCGTACCAGCGAGGGTGCCGGGCGAACCGGACCCAGTCAAGGCCCATTTCCGGCGATCTAGAAATCCGCACGAAGCATTCAGGCGGAGGGTGGCCCGGATTCCCACAGGTCGTGGCCTTGGGCGGGTGTCCGCGTGTCGGCCGGGTGAACGTCTCTTTTCGGCCGGAGTCATCGCGCCTTGACAAGCGCGGCTCGGCATACGACTCTTTTGGAGAGCGCTCTCCTGGCCGGTTCCGACGGTTCCCCCAAGGAGAGATCATGAAATTCTCCCGAAGTCCCGCCAGGCTCCGCCTGGCCCTGTTCGCCGGCACGCTGGCCACGGTCGTCGTCGCCGCGCTGCTGATGATCGCCCCGGCCCGCGCGGCGGACGCCCTGCTCTCGCAGGGCCGCGTCGTCACCGCCTCCTCGGTGGAGGGAGCGGGATACGGCCCCGGAGCCGCCGTCGACGGCGACACCGCGACCCGGTGGTCCAGCCTCGCGGCCGACCCGCAGTGGCTGCAGGTGGACCTCGGCGGTTCGGCGACCGTCTCCCAGGTCGTGCTGGCCTGGGAGGGCGCCTACGGCCAGGCGTTCAAGATCCAGACCTCGTCCGACGGGCAGAGCTGGAGCGATGTCTACTCCACCGCGTCCGGCACCGGAGGGACCCAGACCCTGCAGGTGTCCGGCACCGGCCGGTACGTACGGATGTACGGCACCGCGCGCGGCACCGGCTACGGCTACTCGCTGTGGGAGTTCAAGGTGTACGGCGCCGGAGGCGACGGGACCATCCCCAGGCCGAGGCCGACCTTCACCGATGAGGTGACGCACCACGAATTCCAGGCCAACTGCTCCTGGACGGCCAACCGACCCGACGACCCCATCGTCTACCCCGGCCTTCCCGGCGCGTCCCACATGCACACCTTCGTCGGGAACAGGACGACGAACGCCGCCAGCACGGCGACCTCGCTGCTGGCCGGCGGCACGTCCTGCACCAACCCGCACGACCGGTCCGCGTACTGGTTCCCCAGCTTCTACAAGGGCGACCAGCTGATCCAGCCGACCGGGAACCAGGTCATCTACTACAAGTCCGGGATCCTGGAGTACTGGCGGGTCCAGCCGTTCCCGCAGGGCCTGCGCTTCGTCGTGGGCAGTCCGACGGCGACGCTGGAGCAGTTCCGTGACTCCCCGGGCGCGGTCGAGGGCTTCGAGTGCGGGGACATCTCACGCAGCTGGGACATCCCGCAGTCGTGCGCGGCGGGCACCCAGGTGAACGTCCGGTACCAGGCGCCGAGCTGCTGGGACGGCGTCCACCTCGACAGCGCCGACCACAAGAGCCACATGGCCTACCCGGCCGGCGGCTACTGCCCGGCCAGCCACCCGGTCGCGGTGCCGATGCTGGAGTTCAAGATCGCTTTCCCCGCCAGTGGCGACCTGTCGCAGGCGCGGCTGGCCAGCGGGCGCGGTTACACCTGGCACTACGACTTCTTCAACGCCTGGGACGCCCCCGCCATCCTGGACGCGCTGGTGACGCACTGCATCAACGGCGGGCTGCAGTGTGACCCGCGGGGATACGACCAGTACAAGCCGCACCGCGGCGCTGCCCTCACCGAGAACTTCGAGCTGCCCTGACCTCTGCCCGGCTCACCCCGGGACCTGATTACCGTGCCGGGCGCCGTGACCCGGTGCCCGGCACGGCCCGACCTGATCGAGGGACTTCGCATGAGACACGGCCCCGCCGCCCTGGTCCTGCTCCTGGTGTTCGGGGCGGCGGTCGCCCTGGTGGGAGGCTGCCTCGCCCGTTCCGCCGGACCCGGATCACCCGACCGGCACGCCTCGCATCCGCCCGCCGCCGCCGTCCTGCCTGCCACGGCCGCCGGGTTCAACACCACCGACATCGCCTGGCTGCAACTGATGATCGCGATGGAGGAGCGGGCGCTGCTCCTGCTCGACCTCGGTGCGGGACCTGGGCGTTCTCCCGCCGTGCGAGGGTTGGCGGGCCGTCTCCGGCAGGCTCACGCGGGGGAGTTGCGACGCCTGCGGGCCGGTCTCGGCCGTACCGGACTGCCTTCGCGGAACCCGCACGAAGGGCACGACATGCCGGGCATGGCCACCCCGGCCGAGCTGGCGGCGCTCGGGGCCGCCACGGGCGGCGCCTTCGACCGGCTCTTCCTGACCCGGCTGCGCGAGCATGTCGAGCAGACGGCCCTGGTGTCCCGGTCGGAGCAGGTCTCCGGGATGGACCGCGCCACCAGGGACCTCGCCGCCGCGATCGTGCGAAACCGGACGGCCGAGCGCGGCCTGCTGGACGAGATCGAGTCTTGACGCTCTCCGCCGCGACGGATTCGGAGAGCGCTCTCCTGGATGTGAAAGGAAAGTGTGTGACCGACGACGACATCGATCGCCTCGTGAGCAAGCTGGACCTGGAACAGAAGGCGCGGCTGATCACCGGTGCGAGCGTGTGGCGCACCGGCGCCGAGCCGGACATCGGGCTGCGGGCCATGGTGTTCTCCGACGGCCCGGCCGGCGTGCGCGGGGAGGGCTGGGACGAGCGGGACACCTCCCTGACCCTGCCCTGCCCGACCGCGCTGGCCGCCACCTGGGACGAGCACCTGGTCGGCCTGCTCGGCGGGCTGCTCGCCGGCGAGGCGCGGCGCAAGGGGGTGCACGTCCTGCTCGCCCCGGCGCTGAACCTGCACCGCTCGCCGCTCGCCGGCCGCCACTTCGAGTGCTACTCGGAGGACCCGGTGCTGGCCGGCCGGATCGGCGCCGCCCTCATCGGCGGAATCCAGGCGGGCGGGGTCGCGGCCACCGCCAAGCACTACGTCGCCAACGACTCCGAGACCGAACGGCTCACCCTCGACGCGCGGATCGACGAGCGGACGCTGCGCGAGCTGTACCTGGCGCCGTTCGAGACCGCGGTGGCGGCGGGCGTGTGGGTCGTCATGTCGGCCTACAACGCGGTGAACTCGATCACGATGTCGGAGAATCCGCTGCTGGCGAACCCGCTGAAGGACGAGTGGGGGTTCGACGGGGTGGTGGTTTCGGACTGGGGGGCCGTCCGCTCCACGGCTCCGGCGGGCCGGGCCGCGCAGGACCTCGCCATGCCGGGCCCGGAGAGTCCATGGGGGCCGGCGCTGGCCGCCGCCGTGCGTGACGGGCAGGTGCCCGAGGCCGCGATCGACGACAAGGTCAGGCGGCTGCTTCTGCTGGCCGCCCGGGTCGGCGCGCTCGGCCTTCGGGTGGACGGCCCCTGGTCGCCGGACCTCCCGACCGGCCCGGCGTCCGGGGCTCCGGAAGGCGAGCGGGCGGCGCGGACGCTGCTGCGGCGCGCCGTCGCGGCGAGCGCGGTGCTCCTGCGCAACGAGGGAGGGCTGCTTCCCCTGGACCCCGCCCGGCCGCGCCGCGTCGCGGTGTTCGGGCCGAACGCCGTCACCCCCCGGATCCAGGGCGGCGGCAGCGCGGGTGTGTACCCCCGGCGTACGGTGTCGCTCCTCGACGGCATCCGGGCAGCCCTGCCCGCCACGGTGGAGGTGGTCCACTGTCCCGGCGTCTCGCCCGGCGCCCGTCCCACCCCCCTCGGCACGGGAAACGCCCGGGACCCGCGCACCGGTGAGCCCGGCCTGCTGGTCCGGCTGCTGGACGCCGCCGGCCGGGAGATCCACGCCGAGCACCGCCTGACGGGCCATGTTCCGGAGCCGGCGCGCACGGTGCCCGCCCGTGCGGCGGTCGTCGAGATCCGCGCGCTCCTGCGTCCCGACGTCACCGGACTGTGGGAGCTGGGCGTCGCGGGCTGGGGGCACGTCACCCTGGCAGCCGACGGCCGCGTGCTCATCGACGAGGAGGTGGAACGCGACACCGACGACCCGGCGACCGTGCACCTCTCCCCGCCGTACCGGACGGCCCGGCTCCAGCTAGAGGCGGGCCGGGACGTCGAACTGGTGTCCCGGCGGCGTCTCGACCCCGGAAGCGGAGTGGCCTCGGCGCTGGCCGCCGACCCGCCCCGGCCGGAGGAGACGGCCGGGCTGCGGGCGGCGGCCGGCCTCGCGCGCTCCGCCGACCTCGCCGTCGTGGTGGTGGGGACCGGCCAGGACGCCGAGAGCGAGGGCGCCGACCGGACGGACCTGAACCTGCCCGGCCGCCAGGACGAGCTCGTCCGGGCGGTGGCGGCGGCCAACCCGGCCGCCATCGTGATCGTCAACGCCGGTGGCCCCGTCGCCCTCCCGTGGCGCGAGGAGGTGCCGGCCGTGCTGCTGAGCTGGTTCCCCGGGCAGGAGGCGGGGCACGGGCTGGCGGACGTCCTGTTCGGGCGGGCCGAGCCCGGCGGCCGCCTGCCCGTCACCTTCGCCGGCCGGTCCCTGGTCTCCACCGTTCCCGTGGACGGCACGCTCACCTACGCCGAGGGCCAGGACATCGGCTACCGTGCCTGGCTGCGCGAGGCGGAGCCGCCGGCGTACTGGTTCGGGCACGGGCTGGGCTATACCACCTGGGCGTACGAGAAGCTGTCGGTGCCCGCCGAGGCCGCCCCGGGCCTGCCGGTGACGGTCCGCGTACGGGTGCGCAACATCGGCGAGCGGCCGGGGCGCGAGGTCGTCCAGGTCTACCTGGCACGACCGGAGACGTCCCTCGCCCGCCCGCCGCGCTGGCTGGCGGGCCACGCCGCAGCCGGGGCGCGGCCCGGCGAGAGCGTCGAGGTGGACGTGCGTCTCCCGGCCCGTGCCTTCCAGCACTGGGACGTCGAGCAGGGCGCCTGGCGCACCGAGCCCGGCGGCTTCACCGTTCTGGCCGGCCGCTCGTCGGCCGACCTTCCGTTGTCCGCCGCCATATCCCGGTGAACGCCTTGGAGAGCGCTCTCCCTCTCTCTGCTATAAAGGCCCACATGAGCCCTCGTCTCCCGGCATCGCAACCCCTCCCTACCCTGGAAGACGTGGCGCGCGTGGCGGGGGTCTCGCGCGCCACCGTCTCCAGGGTGATCAACGGCATCCGCAACGTCGACCCCGCGATCCAGGAGAAGGTGCGCCACGCCATCAGCGCCATCGGATACGTGCCCAACTCGGCGGCGCGGTCCCTGATGACAAGGAGGACCGGCGCGATCGGGCTGGTCGTCTCCGGCGCGGGGGAGGGCGACGACGGGCAGCTCTTCACCGTCTTCACCGACCCGTTCTTCGGACGCGTGGTGGCCGGCATCGTGAGCTTCCTGAGCACGCGCGGCGTGCATCCCACCCTGATGTTCGCCGAGACCGACCAGAGTCGCGACCAGGTCGTCACCTACCTTCGGCAGGGCAATGCCGACGGGGCCGTGCTGGTGTCCACCCACGCCGCGGACCCCCTTCCCGCGCTCCTCGTCGAGGCGCGGGTGCCGACGGTGCTGTTCGCCAAACCGGCCCGGCCCATCCCCATCAGCTACGTCGACGTCGACCACCGGGCCGGGGCGAAGCTCGCCGCCGACCATCTGTGGGCACTGGGACGGCGGCGGATCGCCACGATCTCCGGCCCGCTCGACGTGCCCGCGAGCCAGGAGCGCCTGGCCGGCTTCCGCGACGCCATGGCGGCGCACGGCCACTCCTACATCCCCTGCGCCGAGGGCGGCTTCACCTACGGCAGCGGGGAGGCGGCCATGGAACGGCTCCTGGCCGAACATCCCGACCTCGACGGCCTGTTCGTGGGCAACGACCTCATGGCCCAGGGGGCCCTGCCCGCGCTGCGGCAGCACGGCCGCCGGGTTCCCGAGGACGTCGCGGTCGTGGGCTTCGACGACAGCAGCGTGGCCACCGCCTGCCGTCCGTCGCTCACCACGGTCCGCCACCCGGTGGAGGACATGGCCGCCGAGATGGCCCGCCTGCTCCTGGCCCGTATCGAGGAGCCGGGCCTTCCGCCGACCTCGGTGATCTTCGACCCGGCCCTCGTCGTCCGCCAGTCCGCCTGATCTCCGCCGTGGCCGCGAGGCGGAACGTGCAGAGCACCTGTGAGCGTACGCGTCCTGAGCTTCGGTCAAGCGGCGTGGTGGTCAGCGGGCTGATTGGGAACGCGGACGCCAGATGTGCGGGTCACCGGTGAGGGCGGTCGAGTCCGAGTCCCTTGCCGATTCGGGTGCGCAGGGAGTGCAGGGCATGCCTGAGTTCGGCCGGTTCGATGTCCGTGATGTCGGCGTCGAAGGTGAGGAGCAGCCCTGCCAGTCCCGGCCATGACCATGCGCCGAGTGTGAGCCGGCAAGTGGTTTCGGTGTCGTACTCGACTGTTGATCCGCCGGGAGCGAACCGGGCGACGGTGGAGGCGGGCAGGGAGAGGATGGCTGAGCCGCGGCATGGCCATTCGGCAGCGGCGTCTCCGCGGTCGTGTGTGGTCATGACGAAGGCGACGGGATCGCCGTGCGGGATGTCACGTCGGTCGAAGGGGGTGTGCGTGGGCATGTGTGGTTCGATGCGGTCCACGCGCATCGCGCGCCATCGGTCCGCGTCCGGGTCGAAGGCGACCAGGTACCAGCGGGCGGCCCAGACCACGAGGTCGTGCGGTTCCAGCGTGAGCCTCCCGGGTTCGCCGGTGTAGTCCACGCGGACGAGGTGCTGCCGGTTGATCGCGCTGCCAACGGCGCGGATGATCTCGGCGTCGATCGGTGGCGCGGGGAACTCCCAGTAGTTGCGGGCTGAGGAGACGGTGAACGCTTCGGCGTGCAGGCGGCTGCGCGCGGGCATCGCCTGGTGCAGAGTGGCGAGAGCGCGGGCCGCGTTCTCGTGGATGCCGGAGAGGATCGTCGGCACGGTCTGGAGCGCGACGGCCGTGGCCACGGCCTGGTCTTCGTCGAACACGACCGGTGGCAAGCGGGTGGCGCGACCGAGCCGATATCCTCCGCCTGCTCCGCGGACGGCCTCGATCTCGTACCCGAGGTCCCGGAGCGTATCGATATCGCGGCGTACGGTTCTCACCGACGCTCCGAGTCGGGTGGCGAGCTCCTCGGCGGTCAGGGTCGCGCCGATCCCGAAGATCGACAGCAGCTTGAGCGTCCGCGCGGAGGTGGCAGCCATGATTCTCCGATTCTCTCCCCGATAGCGGTCACCCGATGGCAACTATGCCGACGATGGTGGCCGGCATGACCGATTCACCGAGCCCTCGAGTGGGCACCCGCACCCCGACAGCCGGCGCGACCACGGCGCTATTGGTGGTGCTTTTCGGTTCCTTCATGGACCTTCTCGACGCGACGATCGTCACCGTCGCGGCACCGGCGATAGCCCAAGACCTGGGTGCCGGCGACGCTCAGATTCAATGGACGATCGCCGCCTACACGCTCGCCCTGGGCGCGGGCCTGATCACCGGTGGACGGCTCGGTGATCAGTACGGCCGCAAGCGGCTGTTCATGATCGGGCTGGCCGGGTTCATGGTCACCTCGGCGCTGTGCGCGCTGGCCGTCGATCCGGGGATGCTCATCGGCATGCGGGCCGGGCAGGGACTGACTGCCGGGATCATGGTCCCGCAGGTGTTCGGGATCATCCGGGCATCATTCGCTCCGGGCGAGCGGGCCAAGGCTTTCGGCGCCTACGGAGCCGTCCAGGGCCTCGCCTCGGTCGCCGGCCCGCTGCTGGGTGGGCTGCTCGTCGACGCCAACCTGTTCGACCTGGGCTGGCGCACGATCTTCTGGATCAACGTGCCCGTCTCGATCCTGGCGCTCATCAGCGGCGCGAAGGTCCTGCCGGAGTCCCGCTCCGCCTCGACCGCGCGGCTGGACCTCCCGGGCGCGCTCCTCGCGGCCACGGGCATCCTTCTCCTGCTGCTGCCGATCATCCAGACCGAGGCGTGGGGATGGACCTGGGCCGGCTATGCCCTCCTCGCCGCCGGAATCACCGTGCTCGCGATCTTCCTCGCCCACGAGCGCCGCCTCACCGTACGCGGAATCGAACCTGTCTTTGACCCGGCCCTGCTGAGAATCCGCGCCTTCGCAGTCGGCCTGAGCGCTTCGGTGCTCTTCTTCGGCGGCATCGGGTCGTACTTCCTCGCCCTCTCGGTCTACCTCCAGAACGGAACCGGCCGAACCGCGTGGGAGACCGGCCTGGTGATCCTCCCGTACGCGCTCGGCTCGATCATCACCTCCGGCCTCGGCGTCGCCCTCGCCGCCAAAGCGGGCAGAACGCTCCTGATCACCGGCTCGCTCACCATCGCCGCATCTCAGCTCGTCCTGTGGCTCATCGTCAAGGACGGCAACGATCCCGGATACTGGCTCCTCGCCCTCGCACTCTTCATCGGTGGCCTCGGGCTCGGTCTCGCCGCACCCATTCTCGTCAACGTCGTCCTCGCGGGCGTCCCCGGACGCAACGCAGGCGCCGCAGGCGGGGTCCTCTCCACCGTCAACCAGATCGGCGGCGCCGTCGGCATCGCCGTTCTCGGCACGATCTTCTTCACCGCCGTCACCGGTTCAGCCGCCGGAGCACCGGCGCTGCCCAACTACGGTCACGCGTTCGGCATCGTCCTGATCGTCTCCGCCGCGCTCTACCTGATCACGGCGCTCGTGATGCTCGCACTCCCGAAAGCCGCGGTCGAGCACGCCGAGTAGACCAGCCATGCCGGGGCGAGCGTATCGCCCCGGCCTGGCACTACAGGCAAGCAGCAGCCATGCCCGGAGGCCGGCAGGACGGGACCAGGCACAAGTCTCACGACCACGCCGACTCTCGTCTGCCGTTGAGGATCTTGCCACTGGGTACACCCGCCGCAGCTGCGGCCCTGGGGTCTACACCTCCTCCTCACTCGCCGCTGTCGGGGATCTCGCAGGCCTTCGGCCGGGGCGGGCCCAGGACGTTGAGGCGGCGGCGCTGGCGTGGGCCAGGTCGGTGAGGAGTCGTCCAGGTGCGCCGCGAGCGGGTGGACGGGGCCGAACTGCTCGGCGATGACCGGATCCACCGTGCTGCCCTCCCCACCCGCAGGGTTGCCGGACAACCGGAAATCGAAGCGGCCGTGCCGGGCGGCGGCCGCAGGCTGCGAAGCCGGAAAGGGGGAACCCTGGGGGCATCGGGGCCGACGCGATCGAGGTGGTCCAGCTCACGATCACTGAAGCGCAATAATAGATCGCGTGCTCTAGAATGATGTATCGTTGCCCTTGGTGCCGGAGACCTGTCTCTGGGACCCGACGCCTGGGAGTGCTGCCGCCAAATCCCTGGGCGCGCCCACCAGGCGTAGCCCCACCTGTAAATCAGTGCAGTCGGTGGTGAGAATCGCAGAGGCAAGTGCCAGGGGAAACTCAAATCGATAGGAGCGAGACAAGTGAAGCGTAAGACCACCTTCGCCATTACCGCGCTACTGCTCAGCGCCACAAGCCTGATCGGCTCCAGCGCGACCGCTCATGCCAGCTCGGCCGCGCCCGACTGCGCTAGTTTCTGCATCTACGAGCATGACAACTTCAACTTCTGGGGCGGGCGTTGGGTGATGTTCTTTCCGGACGGCTCCTGTCGGACTGTCAAGAGCAGCAGGGACAACATGGCGAGCTCGATGATAAATGGAACAAATCGCCGCGTAAGGCTGTACGACCGCAAGAATTGCGCCGGCCCGGTGGGCTACATCGCCAAGCCCAAGAGCAAGGATAAGGACTTCACCAACAACGGCTTCGACAACAAGCTGAGTTCGATCAGATAGTCGTCGCGCCGGAAGGGGCGGACTCTGCATCCGGAGGCATCGCTGTCACGCTCCGCCCATGTTTCATGGGAGGTCAACGTGTCCGTTCGGCTGAAGAGCGCTGTTCTCATTCTCGTGGTCGTTGCCAGTGGTTGCTCGGCGGCGACGGCAGGTCCCCCTGCTGACAGCAGGGCGAGGACGGCCTCTATCATGCACGTTCCGCTTCCGGGGGAAGAAGCGCGGAAGCTCGCTGTCCCGTTCGACGCGTACAACTTCTCTCCTGCCGAGATCATGACGATCGAGGCCGCGCAAGATCTGCTCATCCGTGACTGCATGCGCGGCCAGGGGGTGGAGTGGAAACTTCTGCCCCTTCCGGCGGAGGCTGATATCGAGCCGCAGAACCGTCGCCGTTACGGCGTCATCGAGCCGCAGATCGCCCGGCTCTTCGGCTACCACGCCCCCTTGGACCGGCCATCGGTGGCTCGGTACAACGCGGAACGGAACGACCGGTTGACGGAACTGTCGCCTGCAGCGCGGCGTGCCGCTTACGGCGATCCCGCCAGGGATGCGGACGGATGCTCGGACAAAGCCCAGGCACATCTTTTGAAGGACGCTCAGGAAATCAACGAATCCCTGTTCAACACGCTTGTCAGGCAGACCTTCGAGGAATCCCTGCGTGACGGAGAGGTCGTGCGGGTCTTCCGCGCCTGGAGCGCGTGCATGAAGAATAATGGGTTTCATTACCCGGACCCGCTCGCGGCTATCACCGATGATCGGTGGACGAACAATCAGCAGCCCTCCCGTCGGGAAATCACGGCGGCGGAGACAGACGTGTGGTGCAAAAAGAAGGGCGATCTCGCTTCCATCTGGGCTGCGACGGAGAAACGCATCCAGCAAGACACCATTCTTGCTCACGCGGAATATTTTCGGACGCTAAAGACCAACAAGGAGCGGCAGCTCAAAGCCGTCCGCTGGGTCCTCTCCCGCGGCTGATCTTGTTGTTCTTAAGCTCGTCGTCGCTCGCCCTCGGACGGCTCTCGGTCCAGCAGCGGCTGGTGCCGATCAGCTCGCGTAAGTGTTCCAGGCGTGATCCGACTACGGCAGGATCGCCGCCATGAGACAGATGATCACAGCAGTGGCGGCTTGTGGTGTCTTGCTGGTGGCCGGCGCTCCCGTGCAGGCCACCGCCAAGGACCCCGTCCGGGCGCTCAAGGCCATCCTGGCTTCCGGGCAAGGGGTGCAATTCACCGAGACGGCCACCATCCTGGACGGCACCGATGAACGGGCGGAACGCCGACGCACGGGAGTCTTCGAAATCGGCGAGAAGGGCGGGGTCAAGGCGCTCGACGTCACCACCACCGGGGGCGAACACGGTCGCGAGCGCATCATCGGCTTCAACCATGACATCGGCGGCACCGCCTACCGATCCGGTGGCCTCGTCGGGACCCTGCTGCCGAAGGGCAAGGTCTGGTGGGAGGACAGGCATCAGCTGCATCTCTGGCACCGGGAGTTGCTCGGCGACGACGAGCAGGCTGTCAATCCGACAGAGCCTGCGACCCTGGCCGCCCTGGTGAAGAATGGGCAGCTGAGCGGGAATGTCCTGACCGGCACGATCACCTTCAAGGAACTCGAGAAGGTCTCCACCTGGATGAGCCACTCCGCCCGCGGCGGCTTTGAGGCTGGCACAAAGCTGTCCTACACCCTCACTCTGACCTCGGCGGGCCTGGTCAGCAGAGTGCAGAGCACGTACACGGCCGCCGACAGCCCCCACGGGCCGGCTCGCGGAGCTCTGGGCGAGCTGGCCGGCAGGACTCTGCATGTCGACACCCGCTACAGCCGATGGGGCAGCAAGGTGTCGATCAAGGCCCCCGACCCTCGCGAGACGACCACCGAGTTGTGTGCCGAGAAGATCTGCAAGCTGCGCCTTCCAGGCTGACGGCGTGGAAACGGGCCGCGCCGCCATCGACCGGGCGCCGATCGCCTACCCGCGGGCGATCTTCGACGCTACTGTTCGCTGGCAACAACGTCACCGGTAGGACGGGAGAATCCATGCGACACTCTGTTGTCGTGGGCGCGTTACTCGCCGTGGTCACCATCGCCAATCTTCTGGTCGGGCAGCCCGCCGGCGCCGCCGCCCCGGCAGAGCTCGCACCTGGCGGCTGGTACACCGAATTACCGGCCTCCTTACAAGTCTGCGACAGTGCTCCGTGGAATGGCGGACCGTCCAGCGCGCCGTCAGGCGCCATAGTGGTCCCGGCGGGCGACAACAAGGGCTTCGACTTCGACCAGGTCGGCAAGACCTACTGGTTCGCCCCGGGCACGCATACTCTGGGCGATGGCGTATTCAGCCAGATAACCCCTGGTAGCAACAGCGTCTATATAGGAGCTCCGGGCGCCGTCCTGGACGGCATGAACACCAATCTTTACGCCTTCTCCGGCGCCGCCTCCAATGTGCGCATCGCCTACCTCGAGGTCCGCAACTTCGGTCGCGGCAAGGACAACAACAACGAAGGCGTCATCAACCACGACGCGAGTAGCGGCTGGGTGATGGAGTACCTCTACGCGCACCACAACGATGGCGCGGCGGTGTTCCTCGGAGACACCAACACGATCCGCCACAGCTGCCTGAAGGACAACGGCCAGTACGGCATCAGCATGTACAAGCCGCAGGTCGAGGGCGACTCGGCGATCAAGGACATCGTCGTGCACAACAACGAGATCGTCGGCAACAACCAGGACGACTGGGAGGCCGAGATCGAAGGGTGCGGCTGCACCGGCGGCGTGAAGTTCTGGGATGTCGAGGGAGCCACCGTCACGGAGAACTACGTACACGACAACCTGAGCGTCGGCCTCTGGGCCGACACCAACAACATCGACTTCCTGTTCGACCGCAACTGGATCGAGCACAACGAGAGCATCGGCCTCTGGTACGAGATCAGCTACAACGCCACCATCAGCCGCAACGTCTTCAAGCGAAACGCCTGGGTCAGCGGCAACGAGAACCTGGGCTCACCGGCGCCGGCGATCTACATCTCGGAATCAGGCGGTGACGCCCGGCTCGCGAGCGACACAAGCGGCAGCACAGATCTCAACATCAACGACAACTACTTCGAGGACAACTTCTCCGGCATCTCGATCTTCGAGAACACCAATCGCTTCTGCAACTCCAACGGGAACACCAGCAAGACCTACTGCACGCCGTTCGTCGCTCCCACGGTGATTCCGCCGCCTTACGACTACGACTATCTCGACCCCACCAACGCCACCCACCCCTGCTACACATCCATCGCGAGCGAGCCTTACCGCAGCGACTGCCGCTGGCACTCGCGCAACGTCAAGGTGTTCGACAACGAGTTCCGGTTCGACAAGTCGAACGTGCCCTGCGCCGGAACCTACTGCGGTGCGCAGGCCCTGTACGCCCAGGGCGAGAACAACCTGCCTTGGATGCCCTACACGGTCGCGGAGATCCAGCAAAGTGTCATGCTGACCGGCGGCAACAGCTTCCACGACAACACCTACGTCGGCGATTGGAAGTTCGCCAAGGGATGGGGCGAGACGATCTCATGGAACGCCTGGCGCTCCGCCCCCTATAACCAAGACGCGGGCAGCACCCTCAATGGCGTGACGGAACCGCCTCCCGTGCCCAATGCCCTCGACGTCGACACCGCGACGCTCGAAGGTTCGGTCGGCCAATGGACCGCCTGGTACAGCAGCTCCGTGCAAAGAGCCGCCGGCGCGGCCCATGCCGGAGCCTACGGATTGCAGATCGATGTCACCGAGGGCGGAGGATGGGGTGTGCACCTCGGCAATTGGCCCGGATTCACGGCCATCCCGGGTGCCAAGCGGCTCAGCGTGTGGGCCAGGCAGGGCGCTCCCGGGATTTCCGCCGCGACTCTCAGCGTGCTGTGGCTCGACGCCGACCAGCAGCTTCTGCAGACCGACCAGGTCCCGCTCGGCGGCCTGAGCACGGACTGGCAGGAGTTCACCGCGCAACTCACCGCGCCCTCGGCGACCGCCACCGTCACGCTGGAGGTGAGGAGCGCCGGCGGCGGCGTCGGTAACTCGCTCCATCTCGACGACGTCGTGCTGGCCGACCAGCAGTAACGGCCTCAACGTTGACGTCCCGGCCCGCGCTGAGGTCCCGGCCGTGCGCGGTTGCGGCGGCCGTGTTGGTGCGCCTGTCGTAAGGGATCTGGGGTTTCGGCCGTGGCGGGTTAAGATCGGCTGATGACGGGCCACGACCGAAGAGCCTTCATCATCGGAGGCACGGGACAGATCGGCCGGGCCACGGCCGCCCGGCTCGCCGCGGCCGGGTATGCGGTGACCCTTGGGCAGCGCAGGCTCCGTCCGGACGCCGTGGAACTGGACGGGGTGGTGTCGGTCCAGGTCGATCGGGCCGACACCGAGGCGCTGCTCAATGCCCTCGACGGCCACGATCTGGTCGTGGACACGGTGGCGTTCATCCCCTACCACGGTGCGCAGCTCGCCCAGTTGGCCGGCCGCGTCGGCTCGCTGGCGGTCATCTCGTCGGGAGCGGTCTACAAGGCTCCCGGACTGCCGGTGCCGATCCCGGAGTCGTGGCCGACGGTCGAGCGCGACGCCCACCACTATCCGGCGGGGAAGGCGGAGTTGGAGCGCTGCCTGCTGGCGACGCCCGGCCTGCCGGTCAGCATTCTGCGGACGGGCGTGCTGCACGGCCCGTACGGCAAATCGCTGGATCACTGGTCGTTCATCAAGCGGGCGCTGGACAAGCGGCCGTACGTCGTGCTCGCCCAGGACGGGCGGAGCCGGTTCCCCACCACGGCGGTCGCGAACGTCGCCGAGCTGATTTATCTGTGCGCGCAGCACCCGGCGGCCCGGGTCCTCAACGTCGCCGATGACCCGCTGACCGTCGCCGAGATCGGCGCCAGGATCTTCGCTGTCATGGGCCACGAGGCAGAGATCGTCACCTTCGCGGGCCCGTCGCGTCCGGACGGCCTGGGTTTCAATCCGTGGAATGTGCCGGAGCCGATCGTGTTCAGTCTGGACAGGGCCCGGGCTGAGCTCGGATACCGCCCTGCCGTCTCCTACGACGACGCGCTGCGCCAGGACATCGAATGGGCCGCCCGCGCTGTATCCGAGGCCGAAGCGGGCGGCGGAGGCTGGCAGGACGTCTTCCCTGATCTCATCGTTCGCCACGGCCCCGACGTCTGGTTCCCCTACGCGGCCGAGGACGCCTATGTCGCCGGCGCGTAGGCGGCACTACCAGGCAACGGGCATCGCGTGCAGCCCGAAGAACGGGGCATCGTCGGCGAAGGACAACTCCTCGAACCCGACCGCCAGGCGCAGCGTCGGTATCCGGGTCAGCAGCGTGCCGTAGGCGATCTGCAGCTCGGCGCGGGCGAGGTTGCGGCCGATGCACTGGTGTATCCCGTAGCCGAAAGCAACGTGGTGGTGGGCGGACCGGCGGATGTCGAACTCGTCGGGGTCCTCGAACGCCCGCACATCACGGTTGGCGGATGCGGCCAGCACCGTCAGGCGATCACCGGCGCGGATCCGCGCAGAGCCGATCTCCATGTCTTCGGTCGCAATCCGGTCGAAGCTCACCCAGTCCTGCACCGAGTGGAAGCGCAGCAACTCCTCGATCGCACCCGGCAGCAGGCTCGAGTCGGCACGCAACGCGGCAAGCTGCGCTGGGTGCCGCAGCAGCGTGAGTACGCCCAGGGAGATCGTGTTCGCAGGCGAGTCGTAACCCGCGAGCAGCAGGAGAAAACCGATGTTGATCAGCTCGTCCATGGTCAGCTCGCCGGTGGGCAGGTGCCTGGCGGCCAGCCGCCGGATCATTCCCTTGTGCGGTTCACGCTCTGCGCTGCGGATGAGTTCGCGCAAATAACCGCGAACGTCCCTGGACGCCTCGGCCGCCACGCTCGGATCCATACTCGTTACCGACAGCATCCGCAGCCGTGACTCGAAGAACTCGTGGTCGCCGGCCGGGATGCCGAACAACTCGCAGAGGACTCGCGACGGAACCCGGCGCGCGTACAAATCGACGAGGTCGGCGGGCGCCCCGGCCTCCAGTAACTCGTCGATCGCTGTATCGGCGATTCGCTGGAGGGCCGGCCGCATGGCGTCCATAGGACGGGCGCCGAGCTCTGAGATCAGCAACCGCCGGAACCGGCTGTGTTCCGGCGGATCCATGTCGACGAAGAAGCCGTCGTCGGGGCGATCGTCGTCGGGGCCGCGAGGCCGTTCAGGGCGTCCGGTGTTCGAGCTGATCCTCGGGTCACTGAGGATCCGCCGCGCCTCGGCGTAGCGGGTGACCGCCCAGACCGGTGCGCCGTTGGGCAGGGCGGCTCGGACGACCGGCGCGGTGGCACGCATCCGCTGATACTCGTCCGGCGGTGCGAACGGGCAGGTCCGCTCCATCGGGAAGGTCGGCGTCGCGGGTACGTCCTGCTCGGATGTGCTCATCGCGCTTCCCCGTTTGAGCCGGACGCCACGCCGGCGACGAGCCGACACCTTGGCCCGGCTCCGCGTACCCGCGCCGTGCCGCGGTCTCCGCCGGGACCATCGCCTATGTGACTGCGGTACCGGCGCCCACCGAGGAACCCGCGGGGTGCTTGTTTCGGCACCAAATCGGGCATAAGCCCAACCGGTCCACCACCGACTACCGCGACCTGTGCCATACATGCCTTTGCTGGAGGAATCATTGGATTGCCGACCGCAAGCCGGCAACTGTTCAGGTAGTGCCGATGCTAAATCGGGTGGTTCAAAAATTGCTAGTGATGGCATTTTCCGGTTTTGTCATGCATAATCCCCTTTGTTAGTGATCAACGACGCGCAAGGGCACATACCGCCGCCCCCTGAGCCGATCAGGCCTCCCGGGTCAGGAACTGGTGGAGGCTCCGGCAGGCCCGGGTCAGCGAGGTCGAACCGCGTTTCTGCGCGTGGGCGGCCACCTCGGGGATCTCGCCCCGCGCGCCGGCCCAGGTGGCGAGGTCGGCGGCCAGTACGACGGCATCGGTGTGCAGCCGCTGGGCCCGTTCGCCCTCTCTCGGGAGGAAGACGGCCAGGAAGTGGCGCAAGATCGTCCAGACCTCGGCGTGCGCGCCCTGCTTGGCGGCCAGTTCCAGTGAGGGCAGCGCGGGGTCGGCCCCGTAGCGGGTGCGGCGGCCGAGCAGGCCCAGCAGGCGGCCCGTCTCGGCGGCGGGGAGCGCGTCCTTGGCCGCCAGCTGAAGCAGCGGGGGCACCACGTCGTCGCCCTCCACGGTGAGGAAGTAGGCCAGGACCAGCGCCGTCGCCGGGCCGGACGCGCCTTCGGCCAGGGCCAGACCGCGGAGGTCGTCGATCGCGATGTCGGGCGGGTCGAAACGGTCGATCAGGCCGATCGCCAGATGAGCCGCCGCGAGCTCCCGGTGGTGGGGCGTCATGCCAGGCCAGAAGTGACGTGACGCACGCCGGAACGGGCGCGTCTCGGGCGCGGTCAGCAGGGCGTCGAGGTGGGCGAGCCCGGTGGGCTCCGCGGGTTGCCAGCTCACGTGGGCGATGCCGCGCTGGTCGAGGACCTGGTCGTCGTAGGGCCCGACGCGGGAGCCGAGGTCGAGGGTCCAGGTCAGCTCCACCTCCGGGGCCGGGGGAGCGCCGCGCTCGAACCGGCGGGCCACCTCCGTAGCGGCCGCCGAGCCGAGACCCTTCGCGCGTTCGGCCAGGTCGGGGGCGGGATCGGGCGGGAGGCGTAACAGGGCCTGTGCCATGTCCAGCGGGAGCGGTTCGCGGCCGGAGTCCGCGTACACGGCCAGGCGGTTGAGCAAGGTCTCGGAGTCGAGGTGGCCGTCGGCGCGGGTGGGGGTGGCCAGCAGGACCGGGGGCAGGGCTCCGGCCTTCGCCGCGCGCAGGAGTTCGTCGAGGCGGGACAGGAGGAAGGCGTGCGGGCGCGCGCACTCCCGCAGGTGGGGGAGGCGGTTCCAGGGGGCGGGCGCAGGTCGCGCCTTCGGGTCGTAGAGGTCGGTCTGCACGTCGTCCGTCCACAGGATCCCCTCCCGCACGTAGTCGGGCAGCTCGTGGAGCGGGACGATCGTGCGCAGGCCGGGGAACAGCTGGAAGGCCGCGGCCGCGACGTTCACCATGCCGTCGTACAGGGCCTGCCCGAGCTCGCCGGACAGGCCGGGGAAGGCCTGCTCCGCGTCGGCCCGCTGGTCCTCGGAGATCGTCTTCCGGTACGACGGGTGCGGACGGGACATGGGCGGCCCCGGATCTTCGCCGGGGTTGACGAGTTCCCTGGCCAGCGCCGTGCACCAGTCACGCGGGGACTGCCACGTCGGCGCGTCGTAGAGCACCGGTCGCAGGTGTTCGCCGAACCGCTGGGCCAGCGTTTCCTTCAGGGAGTCCGGGTTCGTATGTGCTTCCCGTGTGACCGCCGCCAGCCACGCCTCGACGTCGATCCAGCCGATCTCCTCCGGCGGGCCGCTCTCCAGGCCGGAGGTGGGGAACGGGCCGGGGACGGTGACCTCGGGCAGGCGGCCGGGGGTGAAGTCGCCGGCCCAGCCTTCGACGAAGCGCTCGAAGAGCTGCCGGGCCGAGGCCGGGGGCAGCAGTTCGGCCGCCTCCAGGATCGGGGCGGGGTCGGTGAGGTGGTCGGCGTGCTTGAGGGTGAGGGCGACCGCGCGGTCGCGCACCTCGTGAGAGGCGTGCGCGTACGCGTTGGTCAGCGCGGTGACGTGGTCGGCCACCCGTTCCGGGTGGCGGCCGAGGTCGCGGTCGAGCCAGGTCAGGCCCTTCACGGCGAGCTTGGCCTCTTGGCGGAAGGTCATCGCCTCGATGGCCTCGGCGACGTCCGCCGGGTCGAGCCGCGCCCGGCGAACCTGCTGCCAGGCCAGCTCGGCGACCGGGCCCGGTGCGGTGGGCAGCAGCCGCAGGTAGTCGCGCAGCCGCCCGGCCGACTCCTCCGGCGTGGGCGCCACGAGCGTGTGCAGCCGGACGAAGAAACGCAGGTCCTGCGCATCGCCGCCGAGCAGGAAACGGCTCACGCAGCCGGCGATGATCTGCTCGCGCGGCAGCGTGCGGGCGGCCAGGGCCAGGCGGCGGGACGGCTTCGGGGTGAGCGTCTCGTTGACCAGCGCCCGGCCCGCGCCGGCCGCCTCGAAGATCTTCGGAAGCAGGTGGGGCGTCAGCGGGTCATTGGCCACGCCCACCGCCGACAACCAGGCCGCCACCAGCGGCTCGTGGTCGGGTGGGGTGGCCTCGCCGTCGCGCAGCAGTTCCAAGGCCAGCGGTACGATCCGGTCGTCGGGACGGCGGATGCGGCGCGCGAGCCGTACCGCCAGCTTGGCACGCCAGGCCACCGGGCGACCGGAGACGGCCTTCACCAGCCGGTGCGGGCTCGGCGCGCCGGACCAGCGGGGATTGAGGTCGCGCTTCATCAGCCAGGTGGCCGCCCCGGCCGGGCCGGGAATGGTCGCCGCGCCCACCATCATCAGCTCCTCGAACGGGCCGGTGACCTGGTCGAAGGCGTCCCAGCCGACGGCCGGCAGCGGGCTCTCGCGGAGCTCGGCGAGCAGGTCCGGCAACTCGGCGGCGACGGTGGCCCGCTCGGCGTCGGTGAGCTTCGGCAACCGCAACGACAGACCCTCGGCGTCATGGTTGAGCACGAGATTCCTGATCTCGGTATGGATGTCGTCAAAGGTCATGACGTGGCTCCGGTGAGCTGGGCGTGGAGGCGCTTGCACTCGTGGACGAGGCGGATCGTCCGGCGACTCTGCGCGAACTCGCCGACGACCGGGATCTCCCCGCGCGCGCCGGTCCAGCGCGCCACGTCGGCGGCGAAGGCGACGAGTTCGGCGTGTGTCACGGTGATGCGCTGCCCCTGGCCCGGCAGCATCCCGGGCAGCAGGGCGCGCAGGATGCGCCACACCTCGTGGTGGCCGCCGGCGTCGGCCAGCTCGGTCAGGGCCACGATGGCGGGCCGGGTCTCGTACCAGGTGCGGCGCAGCACCAGCGCGAGCTGGCGGCCGATCGCCTCGGCGGGCAGCTCGCCCCTGGCGGCCATGCTCAGAACCAGCGGGATCATGCTGGGCACGCTGTCGGCCAGGAGGAAGGCGAGGATCACCGCCGTGGACTCGCCTATCGGGCCCTGGGCGATCTCCAGGCCAGTGACGTCCGCAGGAACCAGCCCCGCGCCCCAGTGGCTGCGCAGCAGGAAGGGCAGGAGGTTGACGGCCACGACCTCGCGGTGTGAGGGCAGCATGGCGGGCCACGCCCTGAGCGTGCCGCCGAACTCGTCGTTCGTCCAGTCGAACGGCTGGCGCAGCAGCACCTCGTCGATCAGCCGATGGCCCGTCGGGGCCGTCACCCGCAGCACGGGCTGCAGCCTGACCTCGGTGAAGTGTTCCGGTTCGCCGTCGCCGAACTCGACCATGGACGCGTCGACCATGTGGCGCCACACGTGGCCGCACTCGGGGTCGGCCATGCCGTCACCGGCGAGCCAGCGGGCGGCCGAGCGCGCCGCCGCCAAGTCGATCTTGGCGGCCCGGTCGGCCGCGGCTCGGTGGCAGCCCCGGGGCAACCGCAGCAGCGCCTGCGCCAGGTCGGCCGGGGGCGGCTCCACGCCGGCGGCGGCGCAGGTCTCCAGCCGGTCGATCAGCACGTCGGGGTCGAGGTGGCCGCTCATCCAGGTCGGCGTGGCCAGCAGCACCGGCGGCAGGGTGCCGTCGCGGAGGGCCTCGGCGAGTTCGGCGTAGCGGTGCAGCAGGAAGTCGTGGGGCGGGGAGACGCGATTGGGATGGGGCAGCTGGTTGCGCCGCCGCCACTCGTCGTGCTCGGGCAGCTCCTCGGGCAGGTAGGAACGCAGCCGGGGCGGGACGAAGATGACGGTCACCTGCACGAGCGGCTCGCCCGGGTGCGGCCGGGGCACCTGGCCACCCGACTGCATCGCCGCGATCCGGGCGGGGTCCACGCCGAGCTCGGCCATGTGCTCGTAGGCGGAGTCGAGGATGAAGGACGGCATGGCCTCCACGGAGTCGTCGTACAAGACGCCGGGCCTCGTCCGCACCGGATGGAGTCGATCCGGCAGCCTGTCGTCGCCGGTGGGGGAGCCGTTCAGGTGGATCCGGCCCCTGACGAAGGGGACCTGCCGGCCGCCTTCGTGGGCCACTGCCCCGTCCGGGCCGTCGTCGCTGGTCCAGGTGATGAAGAAGGCACGCAACGGGGTGTCGTCGTCGAGGTAGCGGCCAGGCCGGTAGGCGCCGCCCACCGTGATCCGCCGGGGCGACGGCTCCGCGTCGGGCTCCTCTCCACGGGCGAGGGCGCGTACTTGCACGGAGTAGTTCGCGCTGTCCCAGAACTTCTTCGGTCCGGTCGGCGGTGGCTCCGGCACGCTGCCAGGGGTGACGAACTCGGCGGACAGCGCCGACTGCCAGTCGTCGGGGTCGAGGAGCACGTTCCTGGACCGCCAGTGGCCCAGGTCCTGCTCGACGTGCGGCTTGAGCTCGCGGCGCAGTTTCGCCCGGTCGTCGGCGACCCCGGCGACGAAGGCCGCCAGCCAACGCTCCTGACCGATCCAGCGATCGTGGTCGTCAGGAGAGATCGACGGCTCGGGGAACCGCCGTGCCTCCGGCAGCTCGGGCAGCGGCGGGAACTCCTTCCGCTCCAGCAGCTCCTCGACCGCCACCTCCCCGCCGAACCGCTCGGCCAGCTTCGCGCCCAGGTCGGCGGGGAGGTGGCGGACGCCGTCGAGGATCGCCTCGGCATGATCGGCGAACAGGTCGGCGTATTTCCGGGTCAGCTCGACCGCGCGGTTGCGCACGTCGAAGGACTTGTGTGCGTACGCCGTGGTCAGCGCGGTCACGAAATCGGAGGCCGCCTCGGGCGTGGCCCGGATCGCCTGGTCGAGCCAGCGCAGGCCCGTGGCGGCGAGCTTGGCCTCGTCCCGGAAGGTGAGCGCTTCGACCGCCTCGACCAGGTCGGCGTGGTCGAGCGGCATCGCCCCGCGCACCTGCCCCGCGGCCAGCTCGGCGACCGTACCCGGAGCCGACGGCAACAACCGCAGGTAGTCACGCAGGCGGGGAGCGGACTCCGCGGGCGTGGGGTCGAGGAGCGTGTGCAGCCGGACGAAGAAACGCAGGTCCTGCGCCTCGCCGCCGCGCAGGAAACGGCTCACGCAACCGTCGAGCACCTGCTCCCTGGGCAGCCCTCGGGCGGCGGCGGCCAGCCAGCGGGTTGGCCGCGGCTCCAGCCGTTCGTCACGGAGGGTGCGGCCCGCGCCGTCGGCGGCGAAGACACGAGGCAGCAGTACGGGGGTCAGCGGATCACCGGCCACGCTCGGCGCGGCCAGCCAGGCGGCCACCAGCGGGTCGTGGTCGGGCGGCACGGCGCCGGACTCGCGCAGCAGCGCCACAGCCAGCGGCGCGATGCGGTCGGCGGGACGGCGCACCCGCTGGGCCAGCCGGACCGCGACATCACGACGCCACTCCAAGGGGCGGGTGGCCGCCACCCGGCACACCTGGGCGACATCGGGGTCCTCGGCCCAGCGGCGGTTGACGTCGCGGCCGGTCATCCACGTCACGGCGGCCGCCGGGCCGGTGATGACGCCGACACCGGTCAGCAGCAGCGCGCCGGCCAGTTCGTCGAGCAGGTCGCCGGCCTCCCAGGAGGCCAGCTCCTCGAAGTCGTCGGGATGCTCGGCGCGCAGCTGCTCGGTGCGGGCGTGGCGCAGCTCCTTGACGAGGCCGGGCAACCGCCCGCCCAGCTCGGCGCGTTCCTCCTCGGTGAGCGTGACCAGCCGGTCGCCCAGGCGGGTGACCTGGTTGCGAGTGACCAGATCGCAGATCTCCGTCCAGAGGGTCATCGCGAGACCTCCACGGCGGCTTGGGCGACGATCCGGGCGGCCAGCACGTGTTTGCACGGCCCACGGGAGCCGCGATGGTCCCACCACCACTCGCAGGTGCAGGACCCGTCGGCCAGCGAGACCCGGCGCGCGCCGCCCGAGGTGCGGACGGTGGCCGACTCGCCTTCGAGGCGTACGGCGCCTGCGTCGACGAGCTTGCGCGCCTTGGCCAGCCGCGGGTTGAGCAGGATCACGTTGTCCTTGTCATAGGGCAGCTCACGGTGGAAGTGGGCGGCCTCCGACAGGTCGTAGCCGACCCGGCCGGCGACGCCGAGCTGCGTCAGCGCGGCCCGCACCCGGTCGGCGGGGATGCCCGCTCGGTCGGCCAGCAGGCCGATCTCGACCTCGGGCTCGAAGTTGAGCAGCATGCCCACCACATCGGCGTCGTTCTCGGCCTCGTCGGTGGCCAGGTCGTCGAGCACCGCGCCCTCGCCGGAGAAGCCACGCCAGCGCTCGGGCGAGAGCGTGAGCGTGTAGCGCAGGCCCGGAAGCTCCAGCTCCCAGGCGCTGGAGGCGGCGTCGGCCGGACCGTACACCCGGAGGGACTTCGCGAAGCGAAGCAGCGGCAGGAGGGTGCCGAGCCGGTTGGGGCCGGCGAGCCGGACCGAGCCCGGAACCTGACGGTCGGACACCTTCAGCTCACGCCCCGCCTGCGCCACCCACACCGTGCCCTTCCTGGGCAGCCCGCGCAGGAACCGCACCGCCGCCATGCCGGTCAGCTCACCGCGCTGGTCCATGCCCGAGGCGATGACCTGCACCTCGGCGAACCCGCGCAACCAGCGCTCGGGCAGCGGCACCTTCTTCTCCACCACCGCGCCGTCCATCGTGGTCACGACCAGCTCGTCGAGGCCCACCCCCAGGTGCAACGGGTCACGCGCGCCGATCCGCGCCAGCGCCTCCCGGAGCGGCGCGTTCACGTCGACGTTGGTGGTGCCCCGGTCGAACACCTCGCCGTCGAGCGCGCCGTTCAGCAGATCGAGCCGGGCATAAACGCCGCCACAGGCCGAGAACGATTCGAACCGCAACCGGTCTCCGTTGCACGTCACCACCGGGTCCCGAACCCAGCCGGGCCGCGCCTGCGGCTGGTGGTAGCGGGCCAGCGCCACATCGGCGACGCCGAGCAGCCCCGCCGCGGCGGGGGCCGCCTGGGTCACCACGCCGCTGAAGAACCGGGGGGCCACGGCCGGGCCGGACAGGGCCCGGCCGCCGGAGGTCGCCAATCCGAGACGACCGTCGACGAGGGAGGAGGGCGCGGCGTACGTGTACGCCTGCGTCGCTGAAGTCATGGCCGGGACAATAGATCGCCCCACCGACAAACCGGCGCGGCAGCTGTCGAGGAGATGAAAGAACCTGCGAACATTCACCCCCCTTGCCGGACGAACTGGGTGATTTATCGTGCTCTTTGCGTGACGAAGCTGGGTTCCGGCGTTGAATGAGGTGGGCGCGGGAGAACCGCGAGCAATTGTCAAATCCTGTGTATCGATGAGTGTGGTCGGACTTCCCAGGTCGGCCGTTGGAGCTGATCGTTGTACACGATGATGTCGGCGTGGTCGGTTGGGCGGGCTATGGCGAAGTAGAGCTGTTGGGAGGGGATATAGCGGTTGCGCCAGGACCGTTCGATTTCGGCGGTGTCGGCAGTGGATTCGGCCAGTGCTGTGCCTCGGTACCGGGCGCGATCTACCGTCTGCTCGAAGGGGACGGAAACGAAGATGCGCAGGTCCCACCGGTCGATGAGTTCTGGGCGCAGGAGGAAGACGCCGTCGAAGAGCAGCACGGCGTCTGCGGGGGCGGTCGTGGCCGGCGGGGACGACGGGGTGTCGGTGTCTCTGTCGTAGACCGCGTGTTGGAACCTTCGGTCTCCGCCTGGGCCCAGCGGATCGAGCAGGACCCGGCACAGCGCGGCGTGGTCGTGGGCGTCGAAGTAGCAGCCTTCGGCCGAGTACTGGCCGCGTCGGTAGCGTTGTGCACGGGGGAAGAGGAAGTCGTCGATGGTCGCGCGGATGACGTCGCGGTCCTGCGCGCGCAGGACGACGGCGAGCTCGTCGGCCAGCGTGGTCTTGCCGGCGGCGGGCGGCCCGTCGATGGCGACCCGCAGCGGGTGCGCGATCGTGACGGACCTGATCGCCTCGGCCAGCCGACTGATGAGCTCGCCGCGGGTGCCTTGCTCCATTGCTGCCTCTCTCACGGTGTCTCTGTTTTTAGCGTTTTAGCACCGCACGTCAGGCTGCGGTCGCCGGCTCGTGTTCGACGAGGACGCCTCGTTCGAAGCGGCTGGGCACCGCCGCTCGGAGACGGTTCCGTCGCCGTCGTGGGTGGGACGGCGACGGAACCGCTGACCGGTGATCATCACTGGTGGGTCGTGGGCGCGGGCCGGTCATGGCATCACGACGAGTCGCCTGCCTTTGAGGTCGGTTCGCTGCCAGGCGGTCTCGATGTCGCTCAGCGGGACCTTCTCCACGTCGAAGGTGAGCTCGCCGGACCGCGTCCACGTCACGACCTGCTGGTACACCTCGTCCATGGTCTGCGGGTCGAGGCCCTTGGCCGCGCCGTAGATCTCCACGCCGGAGGTGCGCAGGCTCGACCCGGCGATGGCGACCTCGGTGCCGACCGACTCGCCGATCTGGACCACCCGGGTCGGCTTGCCGAACGCGAACGACCGCGGCACCAGGGCGCGCAGCAGGATCTCGCTGGGCCTGCCCCACAGGTAGTCCACGACGACGTCGTAGCCGTCCCCCCTGGCGTCGAGATACGCCTGCGCCAGCGCCTCGTCGGAGACCGCGGTGTTGATCACCGTGTCGGCCCCGATGGCCCGCACCTCGCGCAACTGGTCGTCGTCGCGGCCGGTGGCCACGATCCGGCCGACGCCCAGCAGCCGGGCCACCTTGACCGCGAGCCGCCCGGCGACCCCGGTGGCGCCCTGCACCAGCACCGTCTCCCCGGGAACGAACCCCGCGGCCGTCTTCATCGACATCGCGGTGACGGCCGAGGCCATCACCGCTACCACGGCCGGGTCGATGCCGTCGGGGATCGGCATGTAGGAGCCCTGGGGCACCACGGCCTTCTCGGCGAGCGCGCCGTAGGGCAGGCGGATGTTGCCGAACCCGACGAGCGTGCCGTCCGGGAGGGCGCCGATGCCGTCGAAGACGGGGATCATCGGAAGCCGGCCGATGTACTTCTCGCTGGCGTAGTGCGTACCGGCCGCGATCGCCTTGTCGACGTTCTCGACGGCGACCGCCTTGACATCGATGATCACCTCGCCGTCGCCGGCCACCGGATCGGGGAAGTCCTCATAGCGCGGGATGCCGCCGACCTCGTGGAGCACCGCCGCCTTCATCCCAGCTCCTGCCCGAACAAGCGGGCGACCCGCGTCTGCCACCCTGCCAGGACGCGAGGCGGACGGGCCGGAGAGTGGTTGAACCCGTGGTGGTGCGAACGGTGGTGCGAGCGCCGCCACCCATGGCCGTGGCGGGCCTGGCCCTGGTGGCCGGCCGGCTGCTCGATGTGCGCGGGAACCCCCGGTATGCGATGGGTCCCCCAGTGCAGCAGGTCGCGGAGCGAGTGCTGATGTCTCATCGTTGCCTCCTCTGGCACGTGAGTCTCTATCAGTGATAGAGAACTCTATCACTGATAGACTCGGAAGGGAGGTGCCGGAATTGGCTTTGGACAAGCAGCGGATCGTCACCGAGGCCGTCGCGCTACTGGACGCCGAGGGTCTCGACGGCGTGACCACGCGCAAACTGGCCGCCCGGCTCGGCGTACAGTCGCCGACCCTTTACTGGCACATCCCGAACAAGGCGGCGCTGGTCACCGCGATCGCCGAGGCGATTCTTGAGCAGCAGTTCCCCGAGCTGGCGTCGCCCGCGCCGGAGGAGCGCTGGCAGGACTGGCTGATCGGCCTGGCCGCGCGGCTGCGCCGCGCGCTGCTGGCCCACCCGGACGGAGCCCGGATCATCGCGGCCTCCCAGCTGTCCCTCAAGATGGCCGCCATCTCCGAACTGGCGATGAGCACACTGGTCGGGCGGGGCATTCCCCTGCGGCAGGCTCGCCTGATCGTGTTGACGGCGTTGCGCTTCACGGTCGGCTACGTCCTGGAGGAACAGGCCGGCCGCCCCGACGCGGACGCCCTGGACGGCTTCGACATGGCCGCCTATGCCACGGCGTACCCCACCGTGATGGCCGGCGTGACAGAGTACTTCCAGGCTGGCCGCACCGTCGACGATCTGTTCCGCGACTGCCTGGAACAGATCATCCATGGTCCTGCCGCGCAGCCCGGCCCCACGCCCTGACTGGTCAGCCGCTCCGCAGGCGAGTGAACCCTGGCGCGAGCACCCCGAGTCGCTCAACGCGGCAAGCCGACATCGTCGCTGTTTCATAGGCCCTCGCCTGTGAAAGAGCGACCCCGGCCGGCTCCCCCTGCCGCACCGGCAAGGGCAAGGTCGCCGCTCAGCACCACACCGCCCGCTTCCGGCTCGTGCTCGCCCTGGCCAAGGCGCTCAACGTGCCGGCCCGGGCGCTGCGCAAGCCGGGCTCCGAGAAGATCTCCACCCGCGCCCCGAGGCGGCCCGAACTCGAGCGGGCCGTGGACCCGGCCCGCGAGATACGCGCATCGCCGTCACCCTGGTCGTCCACGAGCACAAACGGCTCGGCCGCGGCGGCCCTGGCTGAGTTCGCCGAACAACTGCGGGCGTCGCCCTGGACTTCCTCACCGGCGAGCTGCAAGGCAGCCATGATCTGTCCGGCGTGTGTTCACCGTGCTGACTGCCCTGTCGGGGATGGAACGCGAGTACATCCGCGACCGCACCCTGGAAGGCCACGAGTACGCCCGCAAGAACGGCAAGGCCACCGTCACCAACCCCGCCCTGCTGTCCATGGCTCTGCACCTGCGCGAGATCGCCGCCCGCCTGGTCATCACCCAGGGCAAGAAGAAGAGTCGGCGCCCCTCACCCGCCACAGTCCTGCGCATGCTGCGCGACCACGACGAACAGGACCCAGCGAAGACACGGACGTGAGCGCCGAGCCCATGGCGTACCACCGTAATTGAACCGACCTCGCTGTGCTTCTCACCGCCGGCAACCAGAGCCATCGAGTTGCGACGCCCCTGGAAAGTGCCACCTGGCGGCGGGCCTTTCGACTGCGCGCGGCCGGAGGTACCCGAGACGAGACTCGCCGCCATCAGCACGCCCGAAGGCAGATCGACGGCTGGCCAGGCGGGCGATCGGCCGGAAACGCCACCCATATATCGGGACCCGATATATAGTGCACTCCGTGATCAAAATGACAGAGGCGACGTACTTCATCCTCGCCGCACTCTTACAAGCCCCCCTGCACGGCTACGGGATCATCAAACGTGCGGGTGAGCAGTCGGGCGGACGGGTGAGGCTCGCCGTCGGCACCCTGTACGGCGCGCTCGACCGGCTGGTCGAGGCGGGCCTCGTGGTGCTGGACGGGGAAGAGGTCGTCGACGGCCGGCCACGACGCTATTACCGGATCACGGACGACGGCGTGACCGCCGCCCGCCAGGAGGCCGTACGGCTTCAGCAGGCCGCCAGGGTCGTCACGAGCCAGATCGTGGTGATGGGGGCATGAGCACCGAGAACGTTCTGGAACGGCGTTGCCGCTCTCTGCTCAGGGCCTACCCGAGGGCATATCGCGACTCGCGCGGCGAGGAACTCGTCAGCACCCTGATGGAGGCGTCCGATCCGGAGGCGCGCCGCCCTCCGTTCAGGGAGGTGATCGCCCTTGTCACCGGTGGCTTCGCCGCTCGCGCGAGATACGCCAGACCCCCGGCGACGCCCTGGTGGGCGGACGGGCTCCAGTTGGGCGCACTCGCCGTGGCCACGACCACGTTCGCCACGGATATCGGAGTCGCGCGGGAGGGCTGGCGCATCTTCCTCGCCGAGCCCGTCTGGATGCTCGGCGCGATCGTGCTGATGGTGGCGATCATCCGTGGATGGGTATGGCCGGCACTGCCCCTCGCGCTGATCGCCGCACTCGAGACCAGCCGCTCGCTGCTGACAGGCAGCCTCGGTTATGGGGCGATCGAATTCGGCCCGCCTCATCTGTTCATTGGGCAGCTGCTGCCGTACTGGATAATTTTCATGGCCCTGGCCATCCTCGCGGTGCGGCCGGGAAACAGGCTCCCGGCCCGATCGTGGGCGTGGCTCCTCATCCCGGCGCTTTTCTGGGCGGCGGAGTTGATCGTCCCCGCATACACGCTGGGGTACGTCGTTCCCGCATTCACGCTGACGCTGACCTGGCAGATCTTCCTGGCGGGTGTCAAAGTGCTGGGACTCGCAGCCGTGCTCTGGGCCACTGTGGTGATCAGAGACGGCAGGTGGGCGCTGGCCGCCGCCCTCTATTTGCTGCCCAGCCTGACGTTCATCGGCGAAACCCTGGACCGGTACGGCACAAGGACCTTCGCCTACTGGGGCCTGCTCAGCCTGCTCACGCTGGCGTCGTTCGTCGCGGCCCGACGGAGCAGGCAGAGGGTCTGATTCACCCGAGCGAACGCGACAACACGAATTCTGCGTGCGCGCCGCAAACGCGAAGGCCCGCTCCTCAGCTGGCGGCATCAGCCGCCGAACTCAACGGCCACCCACACAAACGCTCGGCTGGACCACCCCGGCCGAGCGTCTCGCTGAGCTTCAGCCGTGTTGCAACAACCCCTGGAATCCGCCGACTGCTGTGAGGGCCCTTGGTACTGATGGAGTCACCTATTCAACTACCGCGAGTTCCGTGATTCCTGCGGCAACAGGTCGGCTCTCGAACAGCAGGTGCGCACGGAGGGTGAAGTGGGCCTGACTCTGTCGGTAGGGCCTGCCAAGATCGCGACATGGCAATCGATGTGCTGAGGCCGTTCCGCTGGCTGCAACCGCCGTACGGCGATCGGGGCAACCTACTCGGCGAGATCTACTGCGTGACCTTGCTGCGCGGGCTCGACCCGGCCGAGGTGCTGCGACGGTTCGGCGCCCGCACGAGCACGGAGATGAGCTTCGCCGAGCTGGATCTCGCGGTCTCCGACTTCACCATGGTGACCGGCGGCGGTGACGGAGGTGGTTATGTCGGAGTGGTCGCAACCGGCGATGGGTGCGCGGCGGTGGAGCCGTGCGGCTGGTCGGGGACGGACGACCCGACGCTGTCGCGGCTGTCGGCCGGCACCGATGTGGTGTCCGTCTTACGACATGACTACGCCTGCGACTACTTCCACTACGCCGCAGACGGCATCGTAATCACCGCTTTCGACCCGACCGCTCCCGAGCATCGCTCCGGTGCCGACACCGACCGGCTCGCCGGCCTCATGCGCGAGTTCGGCCTGCCCCTGGAAGCGAGCTCGGACGAGGAGTGGGACCAGCAGTACGACGACCTGTCCGAACACGGCCTCGCGCGGATGTTCGCGATGGCGGCCCGCTTGACCGGCGTGACGTTCACCGCCGACCTGCTGAACGGACCACTCCTGGTGGGCGCGATCGCCGACCTGCCGCAGGAAAACCTTCAGCGCGAGACACTCTGATACGGCGACCGGCGCACCTTCCGGGGTAGCGGTCTCTCTGCCGCGAGTTGCCGGCTTCGTGGAGCTCGATGGTGACCGTCCGTGCTGCCCGGCGGCGTTGGAGCTCTGCAACCCCTGCCAGGCTGGTCCTCGCCCTGGGCGGGCACCAGGAGCATCCCGCCCTTCGCCGAGCGTGCGACATACCCGCGATAGACCGCCCCTGGATACGGTTGCCCGCGTCAACCATTCGCGAGTGCCCAGGAGACCCCGCATGCACAAGAGCGACCGCGTCGCTCCTTCCGGCTGGCGGGCAGCTCGATCCTCGCTGCCCGGAGTCCTGAAGTAGCGGTGATGCGAACCCTCCTGGCCCTCCTGGCCCTCCTGCTCGTAGCCACGCTGACCGCCTGCGCCGCCGATCTCCCTCCCACGGCCCGCTCCGCCGGGCCGAGCGCCCGCCCGGCCACCCCCGCCGTCGTCGTCGCCGACCGGCTACGCCCCATCACCGGGGCGCAGGTCCGCGCGGCCGTCCCCAGGGTGCTCCGGAAGTCCCCTGCTTCCCGGCGACCTGCTCAGCGACGGGATCTCCTGGAGCTACACCGTCGCTATCGCCACGTCGGCCTGGGCGGACGACGGGGTACGACTCGGCACCGTCTACGGCACCCAACGCATTCTCGCCGTAGACGGCAATAAGCGGGAAAAACCTACGACTTGTGGTGGGTAGAGGCACACGTGCCAGGGCGGAATCCACACGCTAACCAGAACTAAACATCTCTGATGCCCCCCAGGAGCCCGAAGCAACTCCCCTGGGGGGCATCCATGTCCCGTCATAAAGGATGATCGTCTGATGTTCGATGAGATCGTCGCTCGTTACCGCGACCTGCTGGAGGACCTTGACACCTTCGCTTACACGGTCACTCTTCCCGACTCCGGCGCGCTCTCGATCGAGGACGCGGTGCACCGTCTGGGATGCGATCCGCTCACACTGATAGGCGACGAGGACCAGCACAGTCCCGGCAGCCTTCATCTCTACCGAGTCGATCAAGGCATCGTCACTCTCGACTGGACCAATCCAGGAGAGGAACGCCAAGAGGTGAGTAACCGGTTGTCCGGCCCAGGATTCCGGCACTGGTACGTGTCCGTCGACATCGAGGGCAACACCAGCATGTATGTTCGATATGGAAATCTCGAGGGAGACCTGGACCATCCAGGACCGATCGACATACCCTTCCACGAACGGTCGGAGCGCCTCGGCCCGATGAACGGTTACAGGGAGCTGCTGGCGGCGGGGTACGACAGCGACGTGGCGGAGGCCGAAATAGATATCACTGCGGCATGTCTGACCGTGGTCGAGTTGGAAAGCGGCGTGCGCCTGAGCGACGAGCTCATGGACGCTCCTCACTCAACATTGCCAATGGTCACGTAGCCCGCGCCGAGGCACGCGCCAACGTCGCCGCCTCGGATTGACGTGCTGGTAGGTGTCGTTTCGGGGCGGGCCCGTTCGTCATCAGGTGACGGGCGGGACGACCCGTGCCGAGCGCACCGGAGAACTCCTACGCCGACGGTTTGGCGAGCAGCCTGACCGGAGTGCAAATCCAGGGCGCGTCGCTGCCAGGGGCGGACATGGCATTCTCCAGCCTGAGCTCAGCGAATCTCCTGAAGGACCCTGCTGGTTAACTCGCGCGATGCCAACTGGTTCATGATCTGATGGCTTCTGTCCTTGATCACGCCCGTGGGAGCAGCCGTTGCCTTCGTCTTGGCTGCGGGATGGATAGAGGTAGCCGTGTCGATGCAGCCGATGCCGTAGCCGGAGCCGGCGCCTGAGGTCGCGGCGGCGATCCGGGCGATCTACCGAGGCAGGCGGCAGGTGCCGTTACCGGTGCGGGTGCGTGATGAGTTGGGCGAGGTGTTCGCTGATGAGGCGTTCGCGGGCGCCTTCGGCAGGGAGGGCCGGCCGGGCTGGTCACCGGGACGGCTGGCGTTGGTCACGGTGTTGCAGCGGGGGGACAATCTCACCGACCGGCAGGCCGCTGAGGCGGTGGCCACCGATCTGACCCGAAAATAGAGATCAGTGGGCAGGCGGCAGCGGACCCCGCCGTCGTGTGGCTGGTCAGGGTCGGCCTCAAGCGGTATAGGTATCAGGCGACTTCTGGTTCGACTGTCACCTTCCCGTCCCGCACGAGGATGGTCTGGCCGGTGAGCGCCTGCAAGTGCCGGGCCAGGTTGCGGAGCTTGCGGTCCTTGTTGATGCGGGAGTCGTAACAGCCGGGGCCAAGGTCGCGGAAGTGGGCCTCGGGGTCGGACAGCAGGTGCCAGATACCGTAAGCACGGCGTTGCCGGAGGCGACAACGGCTTTCTGTGGCGCCATCCGTCGGGCCAGCCGGCGGTGCCTGGTCCGCAGGAAGATCTGGGTCCGGAAGAAGCCGAAGACGATACGCCCGAGGATGCCGCCGAGACCACGGGTTGCCCTGGCCGCGGCCCTTGGCCTTCTTCTTGCCCGCCGACTCGTGCGTCTTGGGGCAGAACTTGGCCCAGGAGACCAGATGAGCCGAGGCCGGAAAGCGGCTCATGTCGATGCCGATCTCCCCGATGAACTCGGCTGCGGTGGTGGTGTTGATCCCGGCGACCTCACACAACTTGCCCATCTGATGACCGAAGATAACCTGAGCCGCTGCCCGGGAACCTCGATCAGCTCGTACGTGCACCGCTCCGCCACCAGGATCCCCGCCGTCGTCAGGAGCGCGACGACCATCTGCACCGGCCGGGACCGGGGTTGTACTTACTTTTGGAGTATCGGAACGGAAATTAGCGGTAGCGAACGGCACCCACGAGTGAGAGCTGTTGGTCCCGTAGCCCCAAGAGGTGATCGACGATGACGGTATGGCGTCACTGAGCGGGGAGTTGGCCTGCCTGGAGGACGGCGAAGTCGGTGTATGCATGCTTGACAGCTTCGGGGTACGCCTCGCGCTTGGTGTGTTCGGCGAGCGTCCGGTAGATGCCGGCCACGGACGGATTCCGTCCCTTGCGCTTAGCGGTGGGGATGATCAGATTGGGCTGGATCTGCTCGATGGACTCCTCGAGCGCCCGGCGCCGCAGCACGGTGTGCAGCATGTCGGCGGTGATGACGGGTGGCCGGCCGCCGTTCCTGCCTTTGCGGGAGGCGGTGTGAGCCCCTCCAGCGTCGACCCCCGGATGTTCTCTCGCTCGGGTCTCCGCCATCGCCGCAAAGAACGCGAACAGCAGTTTCCCCGGTCCGGTGGGGTCGTAGATGCCGGGCAGGGGCCCGGCGAGCATCTCGACCCTCCGCTCCGGTCGCAGCGACCCGAGCGGAGGGCCAGGTCGGCAGTGTCGAGCTGGTGCTGCAAAAGACGTCGACCGGCCGCCCGCGGCAGCGGTAGCGTCCTGGGTTGATGTGGAGCGAGGTACGACCGCCGACGACGACTCAGGTCCACGACGCCTTCGGTGTTGAGGTGGGCGAATTGCGGGCGGGTTCGAAGCGGGTGCGTTCACTGACGGGCGCTGGTTCATGAAACTTTGGCGTCAGCAGCCCGACAGTGACCGTCACTGGCCGCTGCCTGTATGGTCACGGCCTTCGCTACTGACGTCTGCGACGATGCAGCTGACGTTGTCGGGGCCGCCGGTGCGGTTGGCGAGCGCGACGAGTTCACGCACCGCCTCCTCCGGGGTGGTGGCCTCGGCCAGCACCCGGCGCAGGTCGCCGGGCGGCACGACGGCGGACAGGCCGTCGGAGCACAGTAGGTAGCGGTCGCCCGGACGGGCGTCGTGGAGGCGGATGTCGGGTGCGGCCTGGCCCGCGCCCGACAGGGCTCGCAGGAGCAGCGACCGTTGGGGATGGGTGGTCGCCTCCTCGGGGGTGAGGCGGCCCTGGTCGACCATGGACTGGACGATGGTGTGATCGGTGGTGATCTGGAAGAACTCGGCGCCGCGCAGAAGGTAGGCACGGGAGTCCCCGATGTGGACGAGAGCGAGCTGGGAGCCGGTCCACAGCATCGCGGTGAGGGTGGTGCCGGACGTCTCAGAACCAGCGGCAGCGTGGACGGCCCGGTTGGCCTGCTCGATGGCGTCCTCGAGCACGTTGAGGAGATCCCCGGCGGGAAGGGCCTCGCCGATTTCGAGGGGCTTCAGCGCGTCGACGGCGGCGGCGCTGGCTGGGGCTCCGCTGCTGCCGAAGCCGTCTGCCACGGCGAGCAGGTGGGAGCCCGCATAGGCGGTGTCCTGGTTGCTCTCGCGGACCAGGCCGGTGTCGGACAGGGCGGCGTAGCGGATTGTCATGCTGGTGCTGGGCATCGTGGTGTCCTTTCGTGACAGGTGGTCGATGAGGAACGTGGCCAGGTCACGTCGGGAGGCGGTGTCGGCCTCGACCTCGGCCCAGAAGGCGCGGACCCGCTGGGCAGCCGCCTCGGGCTCCAGCTCGCACACCTCCCGGATGCGCGCCAGTGGCATGCCGAGGCGGCGCAGCCATGCGACCAGGCGCGCTCGTTCGAGCTGCGCCGGGTCATAGAGCCGGTAGCCGGTCACGGGATCGACGCGCGCAGGCATCAGCAGCCCCAGCTCGTCATAGAGCCGCAGCGCCTTGGGTGACAGGCGGGACGCCCGCGCGAACGTCCCGATGGTCAGCAACTCCATGTTCGCGCTCCTCATCATTTCGTCAGGAACGATCCTGCGCCTTGCCCTTTGGGCAAGGTCAAATCGCGAGGGTGGTGTAGTCGGAGAGGGGGGAGCGGCAGCAACGTCGGTGAGTACGGCAGCGTACGTCCGCCCTGCCCCGCATCGAGCGCAGCCGCGGCTTCCTCGACCTCGTCGGGGCGTGCTCCCTGTTCGTGGCCTCGGTGGGCCGGGTACTACCCGGCCTGTTCACCGAAGACGAGCGCGCCGCGGTGGCGCGCGTCCGGGCGACCGCTGACTGGCTGGAGGGGGCCATCGAATCGGGGGATGTGAGCCTGGCCCGGTTGCCATGCCCTCCAGAGGCTTGGTGGCCAACGTCTGCGGGGAGCAGGCGCGTCTGACTCTCACGAACTGCTCCCGTCAGCGGCGAAATGTCCTATGAATGTCCTGCTGGTTACCTGGCGCCAAGCCTTTCTTGGACATTAGCGTGAATGACACACGGGTGACGAAATTGTCGGCACCTCCAGACATGCGTCTGCCTTCAATCGCGTGGAACCGAATTGGCGGTCGCTTCTCTGCTGGGCAAGTACCGGTTCCGCGCTTGACATGGCCGGCCGTATGACGAAGAAACGACGAAAGGAAGCGGAGAAATGAAGCGAAACGTCACCGGAAGAATTGCCATTACCACGATCGGCGGCCTCGCGGCTCTACTGCTCTCCGTCAGTCCCGCACAGGCCAAGGAGACGGCAGGTCACTGGTACGGCCCCTACTCCACTCAGGGAATTTGCGAATACTGGAGGAACGGTGTGCAGGCAGGTGGGACACAGACCCATCCCTGCTTTGATGACCAGGGCTGGTACTTCTGGGCGGCGTCCTGACCGGTCAGTACTCCCAACCGCATGCCCATCGCCAGGCATGCAGATTCCAGCTAGGTCCATCCTGGGCACTGAGCCGTCACCGTTGTTCCTCGTGTCACGGTGAGCTCGAAGTCCGGTTGGTGTGGGGAACTCGCGCGCAGCCAGGTCGAAATCACTTCCTCCACGGCATGCTGTAGTTTCAGCGAGCCGTGCTCCTCGCAGGCTGGCGCGAACCGTTACGCACCACCAGACGACGACCGCGCTCGTCACGCTGGTCGGCGAACTGAGCGAGGTAGGCATCGACCTCGGCCAACATCCGGCGCGCGCCCTCCCGGACGATCTCGTCGATCAACGACGCCGCCACAGGCGACCCGGCCGACGTGACAACATCTTGATCGGACGGGTCGGGGGCCACGGTGGGCATGGGTGCACCTTCCCGACCGACGTTGGCGCGTCGGCCATGCGTGAGACCTCAAGACGATCACCGGGAAGGTGCACCCCTCCTGGCCGATCCACAGGTCTCACGCACTACTCGAGAACCGCGCATCCAGTTCGATGCGGGCATGCTCGGTCACTCCGGGCGGCGCTGCCCCTCCATCGCCGGGCGTCCGAGCAGCTTGTCGATGTTGCGGCGTTCGCGTTTGGTGGGGCGACCCGCGCCACGAGCCCGAACGGCCACCGTCACGACCTCCTCGCGCGGAGGAGGCGGAGGGCTCTTGTCGACGTAGCACTCGGCGGCCACGGCGGCGCCGACGCGCTTGGTGATGACCCGGGAGACGACCACGATGCGTTCGCGCCCCTCGTGCCGCAGCCGGACCTCGTCACCGACCCGGACGACGTGCGCGGGCTTGACCCGCACCCCGTTGACCCGGACGTGACCGCCCCGGCAGGCGTCGGACGCGATCGAACGAGTCCTGGTCAGCCGCACCGACCAGATCCAACTGTCCACCCGCGCACTCAGCTGCTCACCTGCCACCCTGTCACTGTACTGAGAACGCCAAGGCGCTGCCGCCCATAATGTGACTGCTGCCTGGCCTGGGCAAGGCGATACTCCGGCGAGAGAAGCGCAAGATGTCCCCGCTCTTCATGTGCGTCCACTCAACGGGCGTGCCAATGTGTTCGCGGGGTCGTCGAGACCGCAGCGGGACTGGAGTCCGGTGGTGTTGGGCACTGTGGTTTGCTGCAATCAAGCCGCAGAGCCCAACCGTGCGAGCGCACTAGGGTTCTTCAACCTCTAGGCGTAGGGCAATCGAATCGTCTGCCAGCCACCCTGAGTAGGTATCGAAATCGAAGTGTCTTCCATCGGGGACCTGGTCCTGAACGAGAGTTAGCAGGTGCCGGGCCAGTGAGGTCAACCCTGCGGGATTACCCGAAAGAACCATGGTTGGCTCCGGCGTTGTCCAGCTCTCTATCCGAATTTGGGCTCCCTCGTCATTCCATGAGCCGACGCCCCGGGTCGAATCATAAGCCTGAATTTCTATGCTGACCGAGATCCGCTCTGGATCACGGCCGTCCTTTGCGCTTATGGGAGATGCCATCCCGGCTCCTCAGGCAGGTAGGCGTGAATGTTACTTGCAGGAGCTCCAACTCGGACTCCGGATCCGATAGGGCTATTGCATGTTCGTTCCTTCTTTAAGTCTTGGAGGGCCGTGCTTCTCACGTGTTCACCGCAGGCGATAGGCGCGGTCGAGGAGCCTAGGGTTTCTTGGGCTCATATCTTGAGGTGGGGTCGGCTAGAAGTAGATCAAGTAGGTAAGCGCAAGCTGCAGACTTACTAGCGAACATGCGCTCGTCTCTTCTCATGCCACGTTCGGCGTAGTAAACGACCCAGCCGGGTGGCATCTCCTGCATGCAGAACTGTTCCTCGCCGTCACGTCCGTCGATCCGGTATGCGTTGGGGTTTATTCCGGCTGTATCCAAGAGTTTTTTGAGAGACTCCCTGTTCAAGAGATCACCTACTTAAGGAACCCTTCGTGCCGTTCTTCGGGAGGCGCAGAGACGAGATATTCCATCGGCCCTGGCAGGAGACTGATAACGTCCTCAGTGCCTTCGTTATAATGCCAAGATTGAGGGTTGTGTAGCAGTAGCAGCAGGTCTTCGCCCTCAACCCGCACGCCCTCAAAGTGGGCTGGCCATTGCGGGCCGATGTGGACTTCAATTATTCGCCTATGCTCCCAATCTTTAATCATTTCGAGGAGTATCGGCCTGGCCTCGTCCCATTTTGACTCGTCTTCGGACTTGGTCCAGTCGGCAAGCAGGGCCCACAGTGGCGACATTTCTCTAGTGTTGAGCAGAAGACACTCTTCCGCCTCGGACAGCCACTCCATGAAGTTTTTCCTAGCGCGAGTAGAATATGTAGTTATTGGCCTATGGTGGGAGATCCGGACGCTTTCCTTGCCTACCTAGTATTTCAGGTAAGGCCCCGGTATATGATGAGGACCATCGGGTTCCCCCGCCGGTCGCTGCACGCGCAGGTTCTTTCGCCCAGCCGCATACTCTCTCAGGGTTCAGTGGGTTGCGAATACCTTGGCAGCGTCGGTAGCCGCATCGTGGGCTTGCCCACTGCGGCCCTTGCCGCCGGGGCCCGATCATAGCGAGCCCTGCCGCCGTGCCTGGCTCTGGTCCGCCTCCGAAAGCAGAGGCGCCTTCAGAGAATGCGGCGAGAGAGGCTCGGTCCCTGCGGGTGAATCTCACCTCGGTGTCATCGTCGAGTTGTCGTTCGAGGGTGGTGATCTGGTGACGCAGTGCGAGAATGGCGGCATCCCTGTACAGGTGCCCGAACTGCACCTTCAGCCAGGCCCAGAAGGACAGGATCCTCAACGGCCCGTGCGCCGGCTTCCTCTCGTGATCTGTCATGGGGGCGTGGCCGGGCGCCACGCCCCCAGTGATCCACGCGTGGCTTTGCCGTTGGGCGGTTGACGTAAGCGCTGCGCCGGTCGAAGGAGATCAAGCCGACCTATGTTGGCGGCAAGGGCCGTGGACATCGCCCATGTGTTGGGCGCGGCAGGTGTTACAGCAGGGATCCGGCGAGCGGGATGTTCTGTGTTCGCAGGGCGCCGGTGACCAGCCGGGCGATCCGGCGGGCGCCGTACGCCTCGAAGTGGGTGTGGTCGTTGCAGAAGAACTGTCCGACCGGTCCGGAGGTGTAGTCGCCGTTGTTGGGGCACAGGCCCAGGGAGTTGTAGTAGTCGACGCTGAGGGTCTGCAGGTCGATGACCGGTGAGCCGGTGGCCGCGCCGGCGGCGGTGGTCTGGGAGACGAAGCCGCGGTTCTTGACCGCGGTGCTGCCCGAGCAGGTGATGGCCGCGACGGCGGTGAGCAGGATCGGGTGGGCGCCGCGGGCCAGCGCCGCCTGCGCCATCATCGTCATCAGCGCCTGGTAGCGGGCGGTGCCGACGTGGCGCGGGCAGGTCGTCGAGCCGTCGTTGATGCCGAACTGGATGAACAGGTAGTCACCGGCCTTCATGCCGGTGAGCATCTGCTGCCATCGGGACGAGTAGGTGGTGGAGCTGAGGACGCACTCGCCGTTCGAACCGATGGTGGAGGTCACGTTGCCCTCGTAGAGCCAGGTCTGGATGCTGCGCCCGGCGACGGCGAGGTTGTTGACCTCGATGTTGCTGTGGAACAACGAGCCGAATTCGGTGGCCCAGCCCACGGGGCAGGTGGAACTGGGGTTGGCCATGGTCGAGTCGCCGGCCATCCAGACGGTGGTCGTCGCCATGGCGGCGGTTGCGGCCGCGTTGGCGACCCTGGCGTTGCAGCCGGTTGCGCCGGTCACGGTGGCCGAGGCGGGGCTCGGGGCGACCAGCGACAGGGATGTCATCAGGGCGGAGACGATCGATAAGAGGACCTTACGCATGGTTTCTCCCGTCACCTCGATGGCGAAAGCCGCAGCAGACGGCGGACTGCGGGCGCGGCTGGGTCAGCACCAGGACAGCGTCGAGTTGACGCGGGTCACGTTGCTGATCGTGTTGTTGCTGCCGGTGCAGGGGCTCCACCTGATGGCGGTGTTGGTGACCGTCAGGTTCTGGAACCTGATGTCCGACGACGGAGCGAACTCCGTACGGGCCGCGATGCGGACCTCGCCGCCGCCGCTGATCGTGCCCGACACTCCGGCGATGACGACGTTGTAGCAGTTCTCCACCAGGACCGAGTTGTTGCCGGTGTTGGCGATGTCGACCCGATCGATGGTGGCGCCGCCGCTCTCCGAGACACAGAAGATGCCCCGGCCGCCGCCGCGTGCCTTGACGGTGCCCACCCGGATGTTGTTCGGGTAGGCGCTGCCGACCCGGCCGTTGCGGTTGGCCATGCGGAAGGCCGCGTACCCGGTGCCGGCGCCGGCGTTGTCGGCGTCGACGGTGCCGACCGTCGCGTTGATGGTCTGGTTGAGCAGCAGGCCGGACTCGCCGACGTTGCGTGCCGTCACGGTGCCGACGGTGAGACCGTCGACGCCGTACGTCTCCATCGCGTGCGAACTGGCTCCTTGTACGTACACGTTGTCGACCCGTACGTTGCGGGTCCACTGACTGGTGTCGCCGCGGTTGTCGATGCGCACGCCGAGGCCCGCGCCGAGCCGCATGTCGATCTGGCCGAGCCAGACGTTCGTGACGTTGCGCAGGAAGATGCCGTAGATCGGGGTGCCGGTGACGTTGAGGTACGGGACCTCGATGTTCGTGGTGCCGCGGGAGTAGATCGGCGCGTAGTCGCCGGAGCCGGAGCCGGTCACGTTGATCGTGCCGCAGACCGACAGGGAGGTGTAGCTCGGCAGCGAGATCCGGGTGCCGGCGCTCATCGTGCCGTTGCCGCGCACGACGACCCGCTCGATCGAGGTGCGCCCGGCCGTGAGGCTGCCGATGCCGGCCTGGACCGCCGCCCGGAAGTCGGTGCCGGTGTAGACGCTGCTGCCGGCGCTGTTGCGGGCGGTCCAGGTGCTACCGCTGACCGTCACTTGGGACTGGAAGGTGCCCTCTCCGCAAACGGCGGCGAACGCCCGAGGCAGGCCGAGCATGACACCGACCCCGGCGCCGGCCATCAGGACGGCGAGCGCGGCGACGATTCGGGTGGTTCGGCGGGGCGTCGTGGTGGTGACTGCTGTCATGAGACTCTCCTTGGGGGCGCCCAGATGCCGCCGATCGGTGCCGCACGGTCGCTCCCGCCCCCTGCCGGCGGTTTCGCATCACTCGAGATGTCAGTCGAGGTTGTTAGCGCTAACATCCGACGGATTCATCCCTTCGTCTGTGCCATTGAGGGATAGCGGTGATTCCACAGAGCAAATATGACGCCGCCGAGGCTTGTCAATTAGGGTGTCAGCTTTCCTGCCTCTGTCGATCGCGAGGGTCTTCTTGCCGGACATCGCCTCATCGAAGGGCTGGTGGAGTGGAATTTCATCCAGGCTCGACGCATTGCCTTGGTCGAACGTGGTTCCCGTACCGGCATGGTTTGTTTGCGCGGCGGGGTAAGGGACGGTGGTCAAGGCCGCCGGATCACCCGCTCGCGCGGGTCGTATCCGATGAAAATTTCAGGTTCAGCGTGCCGGGCGGGCCGCCTCCATCGCCGCGGCCACAGATGCGGCCGCACGTCCGATGGCCTTCGTTCCGGACCGCGGGCCGCTGTAGCTGAGCGTGGCGGTGACGTTGGACATGCGGAACACCATTTGGGCGACGTACGTGCCGTTCGCCCGGTAGACGGACGCGAACGACTCCTCCCCGACCACCGGAGTCCGGGTGAACTTGATGTCCGGATGCTCGTCCCGTAGATCCTGAAAGCTCTGCTTGATGCCGACGAAGTTGGCCTTGGCCCCCTGGAGGGTGGGGACCGGGTAGAGCGAGACGGTCGCGTAGGAACTGTTGGCGCCGAAGTACTGGCAGATCTTCCGGTCCTTGTGGTCGCTCTGGAGCGTGCCGCCGAGCAGCGTGCGGACCTGAAGGGGGGTCAGCACCCGGCAGGAGTGCAGGTTGCCGGTGCCGAAGAGCGGTTTCCCGGCCGGTGAGGACGACACGGGCTTCGTCGGCGGTGTCGTGCCGCGGGTCGGCTCGGCGCTCGTACCGGCTCCGGGACGGGTCATCCCCCAGAGCACCGCACCCGTCGTCAGGGAGAGCGCGAGAGCGAGCGCGCCGCCCACGACGGCGAACCGGCGCCACGCGGGTGCGGGTCGCCCGGTCATGGGGCGGGTGTTCGCGGGGACGTCGCCCTGGGCCACCGCCTGCAACCACGCCGCCGCCTGCGCGGGACCGCAGCGCCGCTGGGGATCCTTCTCCAGCAGCGCGGCGAGAACGGGCGTGAGCGAGCCGGCCCGCTGCGGGGGCGTGGGCTCGCGCAGCAGCACGGCCGCCATCACGGCCGCCGCGTTGGGGCCGGTGTAGGCGGCTCTGCCCTCCACCGCCATGTACAGGGTGGCTCCCAGCGACCACAGGTCGGCCTCCGGGCCGTCGGCCTCGCCACGCAACCGCTCCGGCGCGATGTAACCGGGCGAGCCGTTCAGCAGGCCGGTCTGGGTCAGCGCGGCGTCCCCCGCCACGGTGGCGATGCCGAAGTCGGTCAGCAGCACCCGCCCGTCCTGGGTGAGCAGGACATTGCCCGGCTTGACGTCGCGATGCAGGACCCCCATCGCGTGCGCGGCGGCCAGCGCGTCGAGCATGTGCCGCCCGATCCAGGCGGTCTGGGCGGGTGGCAGCGGCCCGTCCTCGCGTACGATCCGGTCGAGGGAACGGCCGTTGACCAGCTCCATCACGATCCACGGCCGGCCGCTGTCCATGACGACGTCGTGCACCGTGACGATCGACGGATGCGAACGCAGCCGCGCCGCGGCCCGGGCCTCACGCAGGGTCCGCTCGGTCAGCTCGGCCCGGGACGCCTCGTCCAGATCGGGGGGCAGCCGCACCTCCTTGACGGCGACCTGCTGACGCAGCAGTTCGTCGACGGCCAGCCACACCGTGCCCATGCCGCCCTGGCCGAGCTGCGACATCAGCGAATAGCGGCCTGCCAGCATCGTCGTCATGCCATCGCCATGCGGCTGGACGCGTCATCGTCGCATAAGTGAGCCGTCCGCGAGCCGGCCCCGGCGGGCGCGAGTTTCGCCACTGGCTGTTCCTCCAGAGATGAGGGTGTCGCATGGGCCGGCCGTACGAGCCGACGCCGGGCCCGTGGATGCCGCTCGGCATGCGGCGAAGCCCGAGGTGGGAAGGGCAAACCGTAGCATGCGCGACGTCGGGCACGGTCTTCCATGGGATACCACACCGGTCGTCGGACTGAGGCGCGCAAGGCGTACTGCGAGGTACGTGAGCTGCTCGTACGAGAGATCGCCGGCGGCAGGTGATGGGATCGGGCGGCGTTTCCAGCGGGCGGTCAGCTCGGCCAGGCTGTCACATCCCGTCTTCTCGAGGATGCGGGTGAGGTGCCGGTAGGAGGTTCGCGTCGAAGTACGGGCTCAGCAACGGGCCCAGCGTGGCCGCCATGAGCAGGTCGCCCGGCTCGATGGCGCGCCGATCACCGTCGAACGGCACCCCCAGCGTGCTGACCGCGCCCGTGGCCGGGGACCTGACGACGATCTTCAGCATGTCGTCGATGCCGTGACGGCGCAGGAACGTGTCGGCGAAATCCCGCTCAGGCTCGGTCGCG
The DNA here is from genome assembly GCF_040605375.1 of Nonomuraea sp. NPDC005650. Classification (NCBI taxonomy): domain Bacteria; kingdom Bacillati; phylum Actinomycetota; class Actinomycetes; order Streptosporangiales; family Streptosporangiaceae; genus Nonomuraea; species Nonomuraea sp. NPDC005650. The sequence goes on along the minus strand of NZ_JBEXCR010000041.1, from coordinate 18,692 downwards.
CGCAGGCGGAGCCGTCCGAGGGTCGCCACGCCGTGGCGGGTCAGGCAGGCGATCCCGCCGTGCGAGGCGAACGGATTGGTCAAGCGCCAGCGCTCGACGTATTCCTCCACGAAGTCCGGCCGGAACATGGTGAGGTACTGCTCCTCGCCATCGCTTCCCGGCGCCAGATACGCGGGGTTCTCGGCCACGAACGCGTCGATCCACCCGAGATGGACGGCCACAGCCTCGGCCAGCACCGGATAGAGCTGCCCCTGCCGGGCCCCGGCCACCTGCTCCAGAACCTTGATGAGCCTTCGGTATTCCAGCTGTTCCACGGATCCGCCATCGCACTCGTTGATCGCTTCGGGGGGCAGCCGGTATGGCGGGCTGCGGCGTTCTCGCCTGCTCAAGGATCCCGTAATGGGCGGCCGTTCATCCATTGATTGGCCAAGGAATCCGCTGCAAAAGCCCAGGTCCCACGGCATTCCCGGTCGCGAGTGACGGCGTATCCGGCAAATGCCTCAATCGGCGGCCACCGCCCCGCCTACCAGCGCCGAGCGCCGAGGTCGCCGCCTTCGCCGGGCGCTGCTCACCTCAAGCTGCGTGGGCCCGGCGCACTCTGATCGTCAGCGGGACAGCAGGCCGTGGGAGAGCTGATCGGCGGCCCAGTCCTCCCACTGCGCCGTGGTCCAGCCGCATTCGCGCCTCATCACCAGAAACAGATCTGGCGACAAGATCCCGACGGTGATGTCGGTGGCTCGGCGCTCGGTCAGGTCGGGCCGCAGGGCCTGCAGACGGGCCAGGACGGCGACGACCGACCCATGGGCGGTGTGCCGCTGCTCGCTGTTGGCGGCCCACTGGGCGGCCATGTCGGCGTCGCCGGCCGCCGCGTCGCGGACCACCGCGAGAACGGGCGCGACCCGGTCGAGGATGACCCCGCTCTGGCGTACCCATCCTTGTACGACCTCCCTCGGGTCCTGAGCCGCCTGCAACGCGGCGAACCAGGGTCGCTGGAGGAGCGGCACGGGCTCGTCGTCTCCGGCGGAGGCGACGTCGACCACGTGCTTGAGCAACTGGCTCTTGGTGCCGTAATGGAAGTACACCGTCTGCACCGACACTTCGGCCGAGTCGGCGACCAGCTGGAAGGTCGTTCCGGCGTAGCCCCGCCCGACGAACAGCCCTTGGGCGGCGTTCACGATCCGGCTTCTGGTCTGTGCCGAGCGCCGCTTCGGGCTCTTGACGTCTTCCATCGATTTAGAGTACCACTTTAGAGTATGACCTTAGAGTGGCACTACAAGAGGTGAATCATGGTGCTCTTAGCTGGGTTCCATCACGTCAAGCTCCCCGTCTCCAGCGTGCACAAGAGCCTGGAGTGGTACCGGCGCGTGCTCGGATTCGAGGTGGCGATCGAGTTCGTCGAGGACGGCGTGCTGCGCGGCGTGGCGCTGACCGATGCGGGCCAGACGCTCATGATCGCGCTGCGGGAGGAACCCGGGCGGGTCGCCGGGTTGAGCGGGTTCGATCCGGTCGCGTTGGCCGTGCCGACCCTGCAAGCGCTCCACGCCTGGTCCGATCACCTGGACGCGCTCGGCGTGGATCACTCCGACATCGCCGAAGGCAGCGTCGGCTGGCTGATCGGCGGCATCACCGACCCCGACGGCATCGAGATCCGGCTCTACACCCGGCAGGGGCGGTCATGAGCGCGCTCCACCTGCCGGCCGGCGCCGGTGCCACTCAGCTGTTCCTCGGCACCACGATGACCGTGAAGGTGGGGGAATCGGACACCGGCAAGGCCCTGACCCTGATCGAGCAGGAGTGCCCGCCGAATTTCGCCACTCCCTGGCATGTGCACCAGCACGACGACGAGGCGTTCTACGTGCTGTCGGGAACCGCCCAGCTGTACTGCGGCGACCGGACCTGGCAGGCCGGAGCCGGGGACTTCGTCCTGCTGCCTCGCCACCTGCCGCACGCCTTCGCCAACCGCCAGGACTCTCCACTGCGACTGCTCCAACTGACCTGGCCGGCCGGCTTCGAGCACTTCGCCGCCGACATCGCCGCCTGTGACGTCGACCCTGCCGTGTTGGCCGAGGTGGCCGCCCGCCACGGCTACCAGATCATCGGCCCACCGCCGGACGCGACCTCCTGACATGCGGCACCGGCCCGAGCGGTCGGCAAGGGCGGCACGCTGACCTGGCCCGCCAAGCCACCGGCCGGAATCACGGTCACCTCCGGCGAGCGGCACCGTGGACGTGCCCGACAACGGCCGAAATCACCCTCACGGCCGGAGCCGACCTGGCGACCGGGTTCACCGCCGTGCCCGTGGAGGTCGCGGGCGTGAGTGTGGACCTCACGGCTCCCGCGGGCGCCAAGCCCCTCGCCCTGCTTGGTGCGGGCGCCTCGGGTGGGACGCGGCCAAGCAGGGCAGCCACGACGAGCTGATCGCGGCCGGCGGCCGGTACGCGCGCCTGTTCACGCTCCAGGCGCGCGGCTACAGTGACGCCCAGCCGCCCGCGGATCTGCGCGAATCTGGGCATACCGGGTAGCAGGGTCGAACCAGGGCTCTATATGATCCGCGAAAGCGCTTTCCCGAGCCCGGGATCCACGACAGGCCGGATGACGCCACCCCGGGTCAGAGATCTGGAGTGAAGATGCGAATCGCGTCGTTGCAGGGCACTGATCTGTTCATAGGCTCGGAGTCCGCGCCACGCCAGGTCGTCAGGGTGACCCTGACCGAGGTGCCGGGCCCGGTACGGGTGTGGGTGGAGGGCCCTGCCGTCACCACGCCCGAGCCCGTGACGGTCACCGGTGACGGGGAGGCCGAGGTGGGGGTGCTCATCACCGGGCCGGAGGGCTCCGTCCAGCGGGTCACCGCCGTCGCGGAGGGCGCGGGCGAACGCCGCACTCTCGACGGGAGCGTCGAGGCGGCGGCCACCGGCTGGACGATGTGGATGGTCTCGCACTTCCACTACGACCCGGTCTGGTGGAACACCCAGGCCGGGTTCACCGAGGTGTGGCACCAGTTGCCCGACCTGCCGTGGGTCGGCAAGCTGCGGCCGCCGTTCGTCCGTACCGCCTTCGACCTGGTACGCGCGCACCTCGACGCGGCCAGGCACGACGACGACTACAAGTTCGTCCTGGCCGAGATCGACTACCTCAAGCCGTTCTGGGACGTCTTTCCGGGGGAGCGGGAGCAAGTGCGGCGCTTCCTGGCCGAGGGACGGGTCGAACTCGTCGGCGGAACCTACAACGAGCCCAACACCAACCTGACGCACCCCGAGTCGACCATCCGCAACGCGGTCTACGGCATCGGCTATCAGCGGGACGTGCTCGGCGGCGACCCGCGTACCGCCTGGATGCTCGACGTCTTCGGCCACGACCCGGCCTTCCCCGGGCTGATGGCCGACGCGGGGCTGGACTCCGCCTCGTGGGCGCGCGGGCCGTTCCACATGGTCGGCGCCAAGCGGCACACCGGCGACATCACCCGCATGCAGTTCGCCAGCGAGTTCGAGTGGGTCTCGCCGTCCGGGCGCGGGCTGCTCACCAGCTACATGTCCAACCACTACGTCGCCGGCTGGGACGTGGAGCGCAAGGCGACGCTCGAAGAGGCGATGGCCGAGGCGTACCTGCAGTTCAGCGAGCTGAAGAAGGTCGCGGCCACCCCCAACGTCCTGCTGCCCGTCGGGCACGACCACAACCTGCCGTCGCGATGGTGCACCGAGGTGCACCGCGAATGGGCCGCCCGCTACGTGTGGCCCCGGTTCAGGGTCGGCCTGCCCCGCGAGTTCTTCGCCGCGGTACGCGCCGCGACCCCGCGGCGCGGGATCACCCCGCAGACCCGGGACATGAACCCGGTCTACACCGGCAAGGACGTCTCGTACATCGACACCAAGCAGGCGCAGCGGGCCGCCGAGGTCGCCGTGCTCGACGCCGAGCGGCTCGCCACCCTGGCCGCGCTGCTGGGCGAGCGCTACCCCAGCGAGGCGCTGGACAAGGCGTGGCGGCTGCTGGCGTACGGCGCCCACCACGACGCGATCACCGGCACCGAGTCCGACCAGGTGTACCTGGACCTGCTCGCGGGCTGGCGGGAGGCGTACGAGCTGGGCGCGGCGGCCCGGGACGGCGCCATCGCGGGCCTCGCCGCCCATGCCTCCACCGATGCCGACACCGGGGGCGCGGGCCGGGCGATCCTCGCCGTCAACACGCTGTCCTGGGACCGCGACGGCGTCACGACCGTGCGGGTCGCCTTCCCCGAACCGGGGACGACCGGCGCGGAGCTGCGCGACGACCTGGGCGAGCCCGTCCCGGCGGTGGCCGAGGGGGTGCTGCGCCACCCGGACGGCTCTGTGGCGGAGCTGAGCCTGACGTTCGTCGCCCGTGACGTGCCGTCGCTGGGCTTCCGCGTCTACCACCTGGCCCCGGCGCCCGATCTGCCCGCCGGGTGGGCCGAGGAGCCCGGACGCGCCGCGATCGAGAACGAGACGTTCCTGATCGAAGCCGACCCCGCCCGGGGCGGCGCGCTCAGCCGCGTCCTCGACCGGCGCACCGGCCGGGAACTGCTGCGGCCCGGCGGCCTCGGCGGCGAGCTCTACCTGCAGGACGAGTACGAGGAGCATCCGGTCTGGCACGAGGGCCCGTGGCACCTGCTCCCGAAGGGGCCCGGCGTCGGCACCCGGGAACAGGCCACGACCGTACACGTACGGAGGTCTCCGGTCGGTCGCCGCATCGTGGCCGTCACCCGCCTCGCCGACCTGCGGGTCACCCAGGAGACGACCCTGTGGGACGGGGTCGGCCGGATCGACTTCCGCACCCACGTGGACGGCTCGATCGGCCGCGACCACCTGCTGAGGGCGCGGTTCGACCTCGACCTGCCCGGCGCGCTGCCGGTCAGCGAGGTCGGCTTCGCCGCGATCGGCCGGTCGTTCGGCTTCCCGAACTCCGACGCGGCAGAGCACCTGTACACGCTGGACAACCCCGCGCACACCTGGGCGGGCCTGTCGGCCACGGCGCGGATCGCCCTGTCGTTCGCGGACGGCCGCCGCGAGAACCACGCGATCGGGGTCGCCGAGGTGGTGGCGTCCGGGGACGGTGACCGGGTCCGGGGCCTGCTCGACCGGCTGGTCGCCTGCGGCGTCACCGCCACGCTCACCCGGCCGGACGGCCCGCGCTACGGCGCGCTCGACGGCGACTCCAACCTGCCCGACGTACGGATCGTGCTCGGCGACGGGACCGCGAACGCCTTCGCCGAGCAGGTCCTCGACGCAGCGCCGGAGGGCTGCCGGGAGGCACTGGCCCGGCACGGGCGCGTGTTCGTGCCCGCCGGCCGCACCCGGCGCGAGGCCTGGGTTCCGGGCGCCGACCTGCGCGGCGTACGCGATCTGCCCGTGCTCATCGTGGCCGGGCCCGCCGTCGAGGGTGTCATCGACGACCTCGCCGACTCGGTGATCGACGTGCCCGTCCCCGCCGGACTGCCCGGCACCGCGGAGCCGGTCGACGACTACTCGGTCGCCGTGGTCAACCGTGGCACGCCCGGTTTCGTGGCCGAGTCCGACGGCACCTGCTACGTCTCGCTGATGCGCTCCTGCGGGGCATGGCCGAGCGGCGTCTGGATCGACGGCCCGGCCAGGACAGCCCCCGACGGCAGCGGCTTCTCCCTTCAGCACTGGACGCACACCTTCGAGTACAGCCTGGTGGCCGGGGCCGGTGACTGGCGCGCCGCCGGATTCGTACAGGCCGGGCAGGAGGTCAACCACGCGGTGCTCGCGCGTGAGGTGGCCGCGTCGCGGGGTCCGCTGGCCGCCCGGACGAGCCTCGGCGGGGTCGAGCCGGCCAGTGTCGTGCTGACCGCGTTGAAGCCGCGCGGGAACCCGATGGCGTCGGGGCTCTCCGGCGACCTCGACCTTGCGGCCGGTGTCACCGTGCGGCTCTACGAGTCGGCCGGGTCGCCGGCGGTGGCGCGCGTACGCCTGCATGGCGGCCTGACCGACGTCGAGGTCGCCACGGTGCTTGAAGGGGCGGGGGAGCGGCTCGGCGACGCCGTGCTTGACGGGGCCGGGGAACGGCTCGGCGACGCGGTGCTTGAAGGGGCCGGTGAGCGGCCCGGCGACGCGGTGATCCCGCTGCGGCCGGCCGAGATCGTCACGCTGGGCGCGCGGGCGGCCCTGGCACCGGGTCACGCGGCCGCCCACGTCGAACCCGCCCAGCCGGTCTTCACCCGGTACTGGCTGCACAACAAGGGCCCGGCCCCGGCCGGTTACCTGCCGGTCGCGGTCCACGCGCATCCGGTGGCGCTGCGGGTGGGCCCGGGCGACGAGCAGACCGTACGGATCACCGTCGCCTGCTCGGCCCGGTCCGCCGCCGGCCTGGTGGAGCTGGACGCGCCGGACGGCTGGGCGGTGACCGGTTCACTGAAGTACGACCTGGCGGCGGGGGAACACGCCGAGTTCGAGACGGTCCTGCGGCCACCCGCCGACGCCGGAGCCGGGACCTACTTCGTCGCCGCCCGCATCCGCGACGAACTGGGCCAGACCCTGGAGGACGTGGTCACCGTGACCGTCGGCGACCCGGAGCCCCGCGAGCCGCTCACCGTGACGCTGGGCCCGGCCGGGCTGGAGGTCGTGCCGGGCGGGCGGGCGACGCTCGGCGTCGAGCTCGTCAACGACGCGCGCACCGAGGTACGCGGAGAGGCGCAACTGCTCAGCCCGTTCGGCACGTGGGGCGCCGGGGCCGGGGAGGTGCTGTCCGGCCCGTGGACGCAGGGCTTCGCCGTTCCCGCCGGTGGCCGCGTCCCGCTGCACTTCACCGTACGGGCACCGGGCGACGCCCGGCCGGGGGCGCACTGGTGGGCGGCGGTGAAGGTCAGCGCCTTCGGCCGGGTCCACTACACCCGGACGCTCCCCATCGACGTGCGATCTTTGTCAGGACAATATAGGTGAGAAAGTCAGGACAAAGTCTTGACGCAGCTCTTTCCAGGGCGTTTGGATGGGTGCCGCTGACCACCGCCGCAGGTTGCTCAAGGTGGTCGGCGTCACGTACGACGGAGAGAGGCATCGTAATGCGTCTATTTGTAAGCTAGTCCTGTCATAATGACAATCATGCCCTCCCAAGTCCCCCCGCCGGAGTCGCTCGCCGCCCTCGTCAACCTCGACAGGGCCAGCGCCGTCCCGCTCTACTTCCAGGTGGCGCAGCAGTTGGAGGCGGCCATCGCGGGCGGCGTGCTGCCGCCGGGCACCCAGCTCGACAGCGAGATCGACCTGGCCGACCAGCTCGCGGTGTCGCGCCCCACCATGCGCAAGGCGATGGAGTTCCTCGTCGACAAGGGCCTGATCGTGCGGCGACGGGGGGTGGGCACCCGGGTCGTCCAGTCCCAGGTCCGGCGGCCGCTGGAGCTGAGCAGCCTGTACGACGACCTCAAGGGCAGCGGCCAGGAGCCGGCCACGACCGTGCTGTCCAACACCGTCGAGCCGGCCTCCGCGGCCGTCGCGGAAGCCCTCAGGCTGGCCGAGGGGACGCCGGTGATCGCGCTGGTGCGGCTCCGGACGGCCCGCGACCAGCCACTCGCCAAAATGCGCAACTACCTGCCCGCCTTACTGCTGGAAGTCAGGACCGACGTGCTGGAGAGGCAGGGGCTCTACGAGCTGATCCGGGCGGCCGGCATCCGGCTGCACGCGGCGACCCAGACGGTCGGCGCCCGCAACGCCACGGCGGCGGAGGCGCGGCTGCTCGGGGAGAGCCGGGGCGCCGCCGTCCTGACCATGGAGCGCGTCGCCTACGACGACAGCGGCACGCCCGTGGAGTACGGCACGCACATCTACGCCGCGGCCCGCTACAGCTTCCAGATGAACCTGCTCATGGGCTGATCGATGAAGAGATGAACGACAGAAATATTGACGCCGCGTTCACCGCGGCGGTCCAGACTGCCCTCTCCGGGCAGGTCAAGGCGATACTCGACGAGGGCGACGGCGGGGCTCACCTGCAACATCGCCAACTGGCCGAGCGGATCCTGGCCCTCGTCGCATACGGGCGGGACGGCCTGCCGCTCGATCACGCGGCCCGGCTCGCCGCCCGGCTGCGCGAGCTGCAGGGCCCAGGCGGGTTGTTCACCGGCGGCGACAACGTCGACTCCCCGCCGGACTCCGCCTTCAGCGTCAACGATCTCGCCGACGCCCTGTGGCTGCTGCGGCGCGACCCTCCCGGCGCCGCCGGGCACGGGCTGGCGGACCTGCTCGACGACCTGCTGGCGGCGGTCACCCCGGCCCTGGCGCGGGGCGGGGTGCACACCCCCAACCACCGCTGGGAGATCTCGGCCGCCCTGGCCAGGCTGCACCGGCTCGCGCCCGACCGGACGCTGGCGGAACGGGTCGGCCAATGGCTGGCCGAGGGAGTCGACATCGACGACGACGGGCTCTACTCCGAACGCAGCGCCAACTACGCCGCGTACGTGTCGAACCCGTCACTGCTGGCCATCGCCGAGGTGTTCGACCGCCCCGACCTGGTCGACGCCGTCGAACGGAACCTGGACGCCACGCTCGATCTGCTCCTGCCGGACGGGACGGTCGAGACGGTGCTGTCGCGCCGCCAGGACCAGCGGCAGCCGCTGCCCCTGGCGCCGTACCTGCTCCCGCTGCGCCGGATCGCGCTGCTGCGCGCCCGGGGCGACCTCGCCTGGGCGGCCGGGCTCGCGCTGTCCCAAGGGATCGTCTCACCGGCGCGCGCGGCCACGGAGCTGATCCTCGACCCCGGCATCGGGCGGGAGCTGCCCGAACCCGTCCCGCCCCGAAGACCGCGGCAACGCGTCTTCGGCGCCGCGGGGCTGCTCGTCGACCATCGCCCCGCGACGACGACCGTGGTCTTCGGCGGCTCCGACTATCCGCGCCACAGACGCGTGCGTTCCGGGCTGGCGAACTCCCCGACGTTCCTGCGCCTGTTCGCCGGGGCGGCCGTCCTGGGGGACGTGCGGCTCTCGCGGGTCTTCTTCGGCCTTGGACCGTTCCGCGCCGACCGGTTGCTGGCCGAGCGCGATCGGGGGAGCACGTCCGCGACGCTCGCCGAATCCGTGTCGGCCTCCTACTACCAGCCGATGACGGACCAGGACCGCGACGCGCGCGGCCACTACGGGCTGGTGGACGACGGCAGGTTCAGCGCGGCGATGGACTTCGGCCGGCGCGCGCGGGACGAGGTCACGCTGACCACCGCCGTCCGCGTGGCCATCACGGACACCGGGGCCGAGCTGACCGTCGACCTGGCGGGCCCGGCCGTGGACTGGGCGCTGGAGCTGGCCTTCCGGCCCGGCGGGCGGATGGCGGGCGCCATGCCCCTGAGCGAGCACGCCTGGCAGCTCGACCCGGGCGAGCCCGCGGTCTATCGCGTCGGCGACGACTCGATCACGGTCACGGTGCCCGACAGGTCGACAGCCGCCTCCCATTCGGTTCCCGGCTACGAGCCCGGCGAGGAGTACCGGTTCCTCGGGGGCACCGACGCGGTGTCGGGGGAGCGGCTGTACGTCGCCGGACGGGTTCCCGGAAGGTTGCGTTTGCGTCTCGCGGCCACCCATCACTCCGGATAAAACCGCAGTTCACAGCCTTATAGGCACTTTCTCCTGTTGTGCATATGTCAGGAGATCTTAAGAGCTTTTGTCCTGACTATTGACCAGGCAAACGCTTTCCCGTTACCGTCCCACGCCACAGGCAGACGACGTTCGAGGAGACGCCATGACGACTTCTGCGACACACCGGAGACGACTCACCCGCTGGCGCTGGCTGCCGGTGACCGTCGCCGCGGCGATCGCCCTCACCGCGTGCGGTTCGAGCTCCGACGGGAGCTCGGGCGGGGACTCCGGCGCCAAGAGCATCACCTTCTGGCTCTCGGCGAGCACGGCCCAGGCGCAGGGCTACCACGACCTGGCCAAGGAGTTCCAGGCCAAGGAGGGCGTCACGGTCGAGATCGTCAACGTCCCCTACGACGGCTACCAGGACAAGCTGCGCCAGGCGGCGCAGGCCAACTCCCTGCCCGACACGGCCAGCGTGCCCTCACTCGACACCATCTGGATCAACCAGCTCCAGGACCTCGCCGCGACGGCGAACGCCCCGGCCAACAAGATCAACAAGGACCTGCTCACCGTCAAGGACGGCAAGGTCCTCTGCATCCCCTCCGACCTGACGGCCGCCGGGCTGTTCGTCAACAAGTCCCTGTTCGAGAAGGCCAAGGTCAAGATTCCCGCCGACCCGAACCAGACCTGGACCTGGGACGAGTTCCTCGCCGCCACCGAGAAGGTCCGCGCCGCCACGGGCGCCAAGTACGACCTGGTCTACGACCAGTCCCCCGCGCGCATCAGGCCCTTCATCTACGGTCACGGTGGCAAGGGCTTCCAGCTCGGCCCGGACAACAAGTACGCCACCCCCGACGACGCCACCGTGCAGGCGCTGTCGAAGTTCGCCTCGCTGAACGACGACAAGGTCATGCCGAAGTCGGTCTGGGGCGCGGGAGCCGACCCGAACGCCCTGTTCAAGAGCGGCCAGGTCGTCGCGTACTTCTCCGGTGTCTGGCAGGTGGCCGACTTCGCGGACAGCATCACGAGCTTCGACTGGGCCAGCGCGCCGACGCCGGGCCCCGTCCACGCCACCGACATCAACCTCGGCGGCAAGGTGGTCGCCTTCAACAACGGCGACAAGGCCGAGGCCGCCAAGAAGTGGGTGGACTACCTCTTCCAGCCCGCGAACTACACGAAGCTCGCGCAGGTCAACGGCTACCTGCCGGTGGAGTCCGGTCTCACGCTGAACTACCCGTTCAAGAACAAGGCGGCCCTGGACGCGTTCCAGCTCTACATCAAGGAGATCGAGCTGGCGGACCCGATCTCCTCCTCGGGATTCCAGAGCGGGACGAAGCTCCTGCTGGCCGGCAAGTCCATCCAGGACGACCCGACCAAGGTCGAGATGGCCAAGCTGATCAACGGTCAGCAGGACATCAAGAAGACGGTCGACAACATCGTGTCGGGACTCAACCAGCAGATCGGCTGACCGTTCGGCCCGCCGGCGCTCTCCCTGCGCCGGCGGGCCGAGTGCTGAAGAACGCGGAAGGAAGAGGAGAGCGCAATGGCGGAGAGTGTCCCACAGGCGGCGGGGCGCGCCGACGAGACGCCGGCCCGGCCCGCGTGGCGGCAGTGGTCCCGCCGGCGGACCCGGCGACATGACCGCTACACCCTGGCGCCCCTGCTGCTCATCTCATCCAACCTCGCCCTGTTCCTGCTCTTCTTCGTCTGGCCGGCCGTCATCGGCGTGGGATACTCCTTCACCAGCTACACGGGTGTCGGCTCGGCGCCGTTCGTGGGCCTGGACAACTACCAGCGGCTGCTGAACGACGACGCGTTCTACGCGGCGCTGATCCGTACTCTGATCTTCACGGCGGCCGTCGTCCCGCTGACGTTCGTCGCCGCGCTGAGTGCGGCCGTGCTGATCGTCAGCCCGTACACCCGGGGCAAGCCGGTCGCGCGAGTGATCTTCTTCGTGCCCTGGCTCATCTCTCCGATCATCGCCGGTGTCATCTGGCGCTGGATCTTCGGTGAGAACTTCGGGCTGGTCAACTACGTCATCATCGCGCTCGGTGGCGAGGCGGTGCCGTGGCAGTCCAACGCGAACCTGTCACTGGTCATCGTGATCATCGCCTCAGCCTGGGGTAACACCGCGATCAACATGCTGATGTTCGTCCCGGCCATCAAGAACGTGCCGCCCGCGTACTACGAGGCCGCGTCCCTGGACGGCGCGGGCTCGTGGGCCAAGTTCCGCCACATCACGCTGCCCTCGATCGCGCCCACGTCGTTCATCGTGATCCTGCTCAGCACCCTGCACTCGATGAAGGAGTACGCGCTCATCCAGGCGGTGAACGCCGGAGGTCCGGGCACCGAGAACAACCTGCTCATCCAGTACATCTTCACGACCGGCTTCCGCCGCGCCCAGATCGGCTACGCGAGCGCGGCGTCCTTCGTGCTCATGCTGCTGCTGATGGTCATCGCCATCGTGCAGCTGGTCCTCAACCGCCGGAAGGACTCCTGAGATGGACAACCTGCTGCCGAAGAAGGTCTGGGCGACGGCGGCCCTGTGGTTCATGGTCGCCCTGTACGGCATTCCCGTCCTGTGGTTCCTGCTCAGCTCCTTCAAACCGGCGGGGGAGCTGTTCTCCTATCCGCTGACCATCTTCCCGAAGCAGCCGACCATCTCCGGCTACACCGAGGCCTGGACGAGCTTCGACTTCAGCCGCTACTTCGGCAACACCCTCATCGTGGCCGTGTCCGCCACCCTCATCACCATCGTGACCAGCGCGACCTGCGGGTACGCCCTGGCGAAGTACACCAACTGGTGGCTGCGGGCGTTCACCATCTGCGTCCTGGCCACCACGATGCTGCCGGGCGAGGTCATCCTCTCCCCGCTGTTCCTCATCGTCCGCGACCTGGGCCTCTACAACAGTCTCGGCGGCGTCGTGGCCCCCTCGGTGATCACGGCGACGGGCACCTTCATGTTCCGCCAGTTCTTCCTGAGCGTGCCGCGCGACCTGCTGGACGCGGCCCGCATCGACGGCAGCGGAGAACTGTCGACCTTCGTCCGGATCATGCTCCCGCTCTCCCGGCCGATCATCATGACCCTCGCCATCATGTCGTTCCAGTGGCGGTGGAACGACTACATCTGGCCCCTCGTGATCCTCAACGACCCGAAGCAGTTCACCCTGCAGATCGGCGTCGCGAGCATCGTGGGCGCGGAGAACGTCAACTGGTCGGTCCTGCTCGGGGCGTCGGTCCTGTCCATGATCCCCCTTGTCGTGATCTACCTGATCTTCCAGAAGTACGTGATGAACGCCGACCTCAGCGCGGGCCTGAAGGACTAGCAGATCGCTTCTCTGCCCCTGGGCAGATGGCGGGTACCACTCCGGGTGGATGCGCGGGGGACCGGCCGTTCCTACGATGGGCGGGTGGTGGTGACTCCCCGCTGGCTGTTACCGGCCGGCTTCGGGCTGCTGATCCTGCTGGTCGGGCTGTCGTGGGCGCAGACGATCGCGCGTGGCTGCGACTGCGTGTGGCCGTTCGCCGGCGGGGGCGCCCTCGTCGTTCTCTGTCTCGTGATCGTGCGTACGGCGCCGGGCCGGCTTGCCGAGGTGGCCGCTCTCCTGGTGCCCGCGGCCATCGCGGCGCTGACGGGGCTCGCGGTCAACAGCGTCGGCTGGTTCGTCCTGGCGCTCTACAGCGGGTTCGTCGCGCTGACCCTGCGGCTCTGGCCCGGCATTGTCATGTGGCTCGCCGCGCTCTCCACGGTGGCCGTGGCGGCGTTCACCACGCCGGACCCCGGGTGGCCCAACTGGCTGGCCGCCGTGACGCTGGTCTTCTGGAGCGGCTGGGCGGCGCGGTACCGCATCGAGGTGGGCGAACGGCTGCATCGCGCGGAGAGCACCGCCACCGCTGCCGCCGCGCTGGCCGAGCGGCAGCGGCTCGCCGCCGATCTGCACGACATCGTCGCGCACACGCTCGCCGTGACGGTGCTGCATCTGGGAGGCGCGCGGCTGGCACTTGAACACGATCCCAAGGACGCGGCGGCGGGGATCGCCGAGGCCGAGCGCCTGGCCCGGCAGAGCATGGCGGAGCTGCGAAAAGTGGTCCGTGTTCTCGCCGAGGAAGGCGCCGACCCGGCCGTCGTCGCCCCCCAACCCACCGCGCCCCGGCTGCCCGAGCTCTTCGAGGAATACCGGACGGCGGGTCTGGAACTCGAGTCCAGCGTCGACGGTGAGCTGACGGCGGTGAGCCCGACGACCGGGATGGTGCTCTACCGGCTGGTGCAGGAGGCCCTGGCCAACGCGAGCCGCCACGCCCCGCGGAGCTCGGTCGAGGTACGGCTGCGCGTATCGGAGGAAGGCGCCGTGTGGGGCACGGTCACCAATTCATTGCCCGACAGCCCACCTCGGCACAATGGCGGCATGGGACTTCGCGCGATGGCCGACAGGGTGCGCATGGTCGGTGGACATGTCACCGCAGGCGTCGAGGACGACCGGTGGGTCGTGCGGACGGAGTTGCCGGCATGATCTCGGTGGTGCTCGTCGACGACCAGGAACTCGCCAGGGCAGGACTGCGCACGATCCTGCGCCAGCCGTACGGGTTCGACGTGGTCGGCGAGGCGGCCGACGGCCAGGCCGCGCTGGCGGAGGTCGCGCGCGTCCGGCCCGATGCCGTGGTCATGGACATTCGCATGCCGCGGATGGACGGGGTCGAGGCCACTCGTGCCTTGCTGGCCGCGGACCCGGCGTCCCGCATCCTGGTGCTGACCACGTTCGGCGAGGACAACGTTCTCGCGGCGGCGCTGCGGGCCGGCGCGTCGGGATTCTGCCTCAAGGACGCTCCGGCCGAGGACATCCAGCGTGCCGTCCGGGCGGTGGCGGCCGGCGACGGCTGGCTGGACCCCGCTGTCTGCGGGCGGGTCCTGCGGCGTTATCGCGCGGATCCGGTGACCGACCCCGACGCGGTGCGCCGGCTCGGCGACCTCACCTCCCGCGAGCTCGACGTGCTCAAGCTCATCGGCCGAGGGCTCACCAACGCCGAGATCGCCCGTCAGCTCGTGATCGGCGAGGGCACGATCAAGACCCACATCGGCCGGATCTTCACGAAGCTGGCGGTGCGCGACCGGGCCGCGGCGGTCGTCTTCGCGTTCGACCACGGCGTGGTCCGCCCTGGGGAGCCGCCGCCTATGCCCGGGGTCTGACTCCACGTTCTGCTCCCGGCCAGACGACAGGCGGCGGGCCATCGGAAACCGTGGAGGCATGCTTCTTCAAGCCCCCCGTCCTCGGATCACCCCTCCCTCGCTCCCGGCGATCGCCTGGCGGACCGCCGGTCCCATCGCGGGCGTCGTCGTGGTCACCCTGCTGCTGCTGAGCCCGTGGTACGGCTACCACCGCGACGAGCTCTACTTCCGCATGCTCGGCCAGTCTCCCGACTGGGGATACTTCGACCAGCCTCCGCTGACCCCGCTCCTGGCGCGGCTGTCCACGGAGCTGTTCGGGGACACCATCGTCGGGCTGCGGGTCGTCCCCGCGCTGTGCGCGGGACTGCTGATCCTCATCGGTACAGGGATCACACGGGAGCTCGGCGGCCGCGCGAACGCGCAGACGCTCGCCGCCGCCGGCCTCGGCACCGGGATGTTCCCCCTGGTCGCCGGGCACACCCTGCTGACCCAGTCGGCCGACTTCGTGTTCTGGACGGCCTGCATCCTGTGTGTGCTGCGTGCCCTGCTGCGCGGCGACGGACGATGGTGGCTGGCGGCCGGCGCCATCGCGGGAGCCGCCACGTTCAACAAACACCTCATCGTTCTGCTGATCACCGGACTGGCCACCGGCCTGCTCATCACCGTCGGCCTGGCGGTGAAGGGGCCGCGGGCCGTCTTCGGCGACAGGTGGTTCTGGTCCGGGGCGTTCCTGGCGGCTGTCATCGCCTCCCCGAACCTTCTCTACCAGGCCGTCAACGGCTGGCCTCAGCTCACCATGGCCGCCACGCTCAGCGAACCCGTGAATCGGATCATGTTCGCTCCCATGCTGGTGGCGCTGCTCAGCATGGGAGCCTTCGCGATCGCCGTCGTCGGGTGGCTCTGGCTGCGCGGGCGGCCGGAGACCCGGCCACTGGCTGTCGCGACCTTGGTGACGATCCTGCTCGGCTGGGCGTCAGGAGGGCGGGCGGACTATGTCGCCGGGAGCCTGATCTTCGCCTTCGTGGCCGGCTGCGTGCCCGCCGCCGCGTGGATGGAGAGCCGGGTCGCCCGGCGTCGAGCGGTGTGGTGGGGGATGCTCGGCAGCTCGGTCATCGGGATCGTCGTGGCGCTGCCGCTGCTCCCGCTGTCGGCGCTCGGTTTCTCGCCCAACGAGGTGTCCAGGGAGTCGGTGGGCTGGCCGCGCTTCGCCGCCCAGGTGGCCGGGGTGTACCGGACGCTTCCGCCGGGAACGATCGTGCTCACCGCGAACTACGGCGAGGCCGGCGCGCTCGACCGGTTCGCGCCGGCCATTCCCGTCTACAGCGGCCACAACGAGCTTTGGTACCAAGGGCGGCCGCCGGAGACGGCGCGGACGGTGGTCGCCGTGGGCCTGTCGCCGGAGCGGCTGCGGCTGCGCTTCGCCGGCTGCGATTCCGCCGGGGTCATCGATCACGGCACCGGAGTCGCGAACGAGGAGCAGGGCCTGCCCATCACCGTCTGCTCAGGACCGCTGGCTCCGTGGACGACCGCTTGGCCCGACTTCCGGCACGCGAGCTGAGGAGCGATCATGAGCACCGCCCTGGTCATCACGCCGACCTACAACGAACGAGACACCCTCCAAGGCGTCGTCGGCAGGATCCGCGCCGCCGTACCCGCCGCCCACGTCCTCGTCGTCGACGACAACAGCCCGGACGGGACGGGCCTGATCGCCGACCGGCTCGCGTCCGAGCTCGACGGCGTGCACGTCCTGCATCGGGAACGCAAGGAAGGGCTGGGCGCCGCGTACCTGGCGGGCTTTCGCTGGGGACTCGCCCGGGGGTACGACCTGCTGGTGGAGATCGACGCCGACGGCTCGCACCCTCCTGAGCGGCTGCCCGCGCTGCTGAACGCGGCGGAGCAGGCCGACCTCGTCATCGGCTCCCGCTGGGTGCCCGGCGGGAGCGTGGCGAACTGGCCGCGGAAACGGGAGCTGCTCTCCCGGCTCGCGAACCGTTATGTACGGGTCGCGCTCCGGCTTCCCGTCGCCGACGCCACCGGCGGCTTTCGCGTCTACCGGGCCGCCGCGCTCAAGAAGATCCTCCTCGGAGGTGTGGAGTCGCGGGGGTACTGCTTCCAGGTGGATCTCACGCTGCGAGCCGTGCGTCAAGGGTGCGCGGTGACGGAGGTGCCGATCACGTTCGTCGACCGGACGAGCGGGGCGAGCAAGATGAGCGCGGGTGTCCTCTTCGAGGCGCTCTGGCGGGTGACCGTGTGGGCTTTGGCACCTTGACGGTCAGCGTGGTCAGCTCCAGTAGTCCCGTTCCGGCAGCCGCAGGTGCGTGTCGGGCTCGGTGATCGCGCGGGCGTCGGTGGGGCGTAGACCCGCGCCGGCGAAGCAGTAGGCCTCCGCGTTGCCGACGTACAGGTATTTGAGCAGGATCTCCTCGGCGGAGTCGGTGGAGGACACATCGCCGCCGCCCGGGTGGGTGTCCCAGTCCAAGACCTCTCCGTCGCGGTAGACGCAGCCTTGGTTGCCGCTCTTGGGGTTGGCGTACATGCCATAGGCGATCGTGCCCGCAGACAGTGCCTTCATGACGCCGGGAGTGGAGGACATGTATCCCCACTCCTGGCTGACGACGCAGCCGCCGGGCACGTCGGTGAAGCCGATGATCTGCATGGCCTCGTCGTCGGAGGGGTCTTCCATGATCTCTTCAAGCTCCTCCTCGTCGACGGCCTCGGCGGCCAGGCGCCGCGCCGCCTCGGCGGCGCT
Organism: Nonomuraea sp. NPDC005650; assembly: GCF_040605375.1. NCBI lineage: Bacteria > Bacillati > Actinomycetota > Actinomycetes > Streptosporangiales > Streptosporangiaceae > Nonomuraea > Nonomuraea sp. NPDC005650. The sequence goes on along the minus strand of NZ_JBEXCR010000041.1, from coordinate 1,256 downwards.
GATGCCGCGTACGCACGCGAGGCTGTAGCCGTCGTACCCGATGCCTCCCAGCGCGCCGGCCAGGCGTTCGGCCTCCGCCACGGCGGCGGTCTCGGCCTCGGTCAGGCCGGCGTGACCCGGCGGGAACGGGAAGAACAGGCCAGGCCAGGGGCCCGCCAGGCTCAGCCGGCCAGGAGACCAGCCGCCCATCATCGGCCGCCACGGGTCGGCGCCGGCGGCCACCAGGGCGCGGGCGTTCTCGGGCCGGTCGTTGAAGACCGCCTCCCAGAGCGCGGTGCGGCCCTCGCACTCCGCGTCGACGCCGTCGACCCGGCCGGCCAGCTCGGCGACCACCTCCGGCGAGCCGCGGTCCGCCGCGGCGTGCAGCGGCGGCTCGAAGGAGTAGACCCCATGGTTCGGGTCGGCGCCCGCGTCGAGCCTGGCGCGGACAAGAGTGAGGTCCGTCCAGGAATCCCACCCGAAATCGGACCATCCGGCAGCGTTGTTGTCAGTCATGACGGCTCCTTCGGGATCACGCGTGGACACGAGCAGGGGCCATCATGACGGAGGGCAAGGACAATTTCGGGGTGCCGGACATCGGGCCTGGCAGGGCTACGGCACCTGTATGCCGCGGCCGCGTCATGGGCTCGTGGTCAGGCGTCCCAGGTGACCGGGAGGCTCTTGACGCCGTAGATGTCCGCGGTCTCCGGGCGCAGGGCGACCTCGTCGGCCGGCACGGCCAGGCGCAGCGTGGGGAAGCGGTCGAGCAGCGCGGGGAGCGCGACGCGCAGCTCGACGCGGGCCAGCTGCTGGCCCAGGCACTGGTGGATGCCGTGGCTGAAGGCCAGGTGCCCGCCCTCCTGCCTGCGCAGGTCGAGCGCGTGGGGGTCGGTGAAGCGCTCGGGGTCGCGGTTGGCGGTGGCGTACGACAGGATGAGCGTCGAGCCGGCCTTGATGGTGTGGCCGCCCAGCTCGACGTCCTCCAGCGCGACCCTCGTGAACTGCTTGGCGACGGTCAGATACCGCAGCAGCTCCTCCACGGCGCCCTCGGCGAGCTCGGGCTCGGCGCGCAGCGCCGCCAGCTGCTCCGGGTTCTGCAGCAGGGCGAAGGTGCCCAGGGCCAGCATGTTCGCGGTGGTGTCGAACCCGGCCGACAGCAGGATCAGCGCCATCCCCTTCAGCTCCTCGTCGGTCAGGTCGCTGTCGAGCAGGTCGCTGAGCACGTCGTCGGTGGGGTTGGCGCGCTTGGCGGCCACCAGCTCCGCGAGGTACTGCTG
>NZ_JBEXCR010000040.1:28756-128992 GCF_040605375.1 Nonomuraea sp. NPDC005650 | reverse complement strand
CGGTTACATTCCGAACCCGGAAGTTAAGCTTCTCTGCGCCGATGGTACTGCACTCGGGAGGGTGTGGGAGAGTAGGTCGCCGCCGGACAATCTTTATAGAAAGGCCCCACGCCTCGGCGTGGGGCCTTTCTTGTTTTGCGGGCTAATCCGCCGCCCGCACCAGCTCGATCAGCTCTGACCTGGGCGGACGCGTCTCTCCGGCCTTCGTGTAATGCCCCGTCCGGGTGTCGACGCGGAAGACAATCTCGTGGAACAGAACGTCCGTCCCGCAGCTCAGCAGAACCTCCTGAGAGCTCGACCACTGACTGACATCGCAAATGCCTGACCTGTCCTTCAGCGGAAGCGAAAGGCGTACGTCGTGGAGCACCTTTCCGGTCCCGGTGTCGATGGTGACCAGCCGGGCCGGGCGGATGTCGGCGCCGCCGGCGGGGAAGTTTCTGGAGACGACCTGCGCGGCCTGGCCCGTCCCGTTCGGGGCCAGGGTGCCGGTCGCCTCGACGGTGCGGAGCCGGGCCGGTAGCGGCGTCGTGGTGGTGCCCGAGGCGTCGATCACCGAGAACGACTTGTCGCCCGCGACCATGAGCCTCGACCCGTCGTCGTCCAGCTCGACCAGCTGTGTGTCCCCGGGCAGCCGCCACATCGTCCGGCCGGTGGCGACGTCCACCACGAAGCCGGGAGGCTCCTTCACGCCGTCCTGTACCGCGGCGTAGGACACGTACAGCCAGCGCCCCTTGTCCAGCAGCGTGGGCCGGGACTCCAGCAGGTCCGTAGCTACCCCTGGCGCGGCCTCCTGGGCCGCGCGGACGGTTCCTCCCACCAGGTCCCGGACCACGAGGCGGCCGTCGCCGGCCCGCTGGTAGGCCAGGTAGCGGCCGTCCGCGGTGAGGTCGACGTGGCCCCCCTTCACCGCGTCCGTGAGCTGCCAGGTCTTCCCGCCGGACGTCACCACGAACCAGTGGTCGCACTTCTGGTCCTGGCTGTCGCACAGGTACGCGTAGGCGGCGGGCTCGCCGGCCTGCGTGGCGGGCCGGGCGCGTACCGGCTGATCCGGGGCACGGGCGGCGGTCCACACCAGGATCAGGGCCGCGCAGGCCGCCACCACGGCGGCGATCACTACAAGTTTCCTCATGACATCCCTCCCATCAGGTTGGATGCCGACGAGGTTCTAGCGGTTTTCGAGGAGGGGCTCGATGCGGTAGGGGATCTGGGTGGACAGGGCGATGGTCGTGTCCGTGCGTCGCACCGCCGGAGACGCCAGGATGCTGGCGATGATCTCCTGCAGGTGTTCGGTGGTGTGCGCGACCACCCGGCACAGCAGGTCGTGCTGGCCGCTCGTGCCGTGCACCTCCAGGATCTGCGGCACGGCACGCAGCGCTTCCACCGCCTCCGTCAGCCGCCCCTGGGCGATCTGCAGCCACACGAACGCCAGGATGGGGTAGCCGGCCCGGGCCGGCGACACGTTCGGGCCGAAGTCCTCGATCACGCCGCGCGCCGTCAGCTTCTCCACCCGGGCCTGTACGGTGCCGCGCGCCACCCCCAGCAGCCGGGCCAACTCCGTCAGGCCGACGCGGGGATGGGCGCGCATGGTCACCAGCAACCTGGCGTCGAGGTCGTCCATGGCGGTCCCTCCCCGGACTGTGCGATTCGACCAGAAGATGTGGACTTCGGGGTGCGGAATCAAGCGTATCGCGCAGCAAAACTGGGCGCTCTTGCCAGGAAAACCCGGAGTTGCTGTCATTTGGAACATGTTTGAGGAAGCACAGTACTTCGCCCCGATCGCTGCCCAGGAAGACGGGTCGGTGGTGGTCGAGCTGTCCGCGTCCCACCCGGGGTTCGCGGACGAGGTCTACCGGGCGCGGCGGAACGCGATCGCGGGGCTGGCGGTCGACTACCGTCCGGGGACGCCCATTCCGGCGGCCGAGTACACCGAGCAGGAGCACGGGGTCTGGGCCCTGGTCACCGGGGAGCTGGCGGTCAAGCACGCCAAGTACGCCACCGCCGAATACCTCGACGGCACCGCGCGGCTGGGGCTGCCGCAGGAGCGGATCCCGCAGCTCGAAGAGGTCTCGCGGCTGCTGGAGCCGCTGACCGGGTTCCGGTATCTGCCCGCCGCGGGGCTGGTGCCGCTGCGGGACTTCTACGGGGTGCTGGCCGACGGCCACTTCCACTCGACGCAGTACATCCGGCACCACTCCGTGCCCTTCTACACGCCGGAGCCCGACGTCATCCACGAGGTGATCGGCCACGCCAACGCGCTGGCCAGTGATCGGTACGCCGCCCTGTACCGCCTGGCCGGGCAGGCCGCGCGGCGGGTCCAGTCCGACGAGGCGCTGGAGTTCGTGTCGAAGGTCTTCTGGTTCACGCTGGAGTTCGGGGTGATGGCGGAAGGGGACGAGCTCAAGGCGTACGGTGCCGGGATCCTGTCGTCGTACGGGGAGATCGAGGAGTTCTGCGGGATGGACATCAGGCCGCTGGACCTGTCCGCCATGGGGACGACGCACTACGACATCACGAAATATCAGGACGTGCTGTTCCGGGCCGAGTCCCTCCAGCATCTGGAGGACGTCGTGGGGGACTTCTGGGCCACGTGCGACGACGATTCGATCGCGAAATTTATCGCCGCTGCCATCTAGCGGCCTGTCACGATTTTTCGTGATAATTCGTCAATGATCGCGGGCCGCGCCCAGGCGATACCACGAGCGGTCATCGCCCTCGCCCTGCTCACAGCTCTCGTACCGATGCCTGCCCAGGTTCAGGCCCGGTCACCGGCGCCCGTGCGGCGGGAGCCCCAGGCGGCCCTGGGCGTGCGCGAGGCGGCCTTCGGGGCGCGGCTGGAGGAGATCTCGGCCGAGGAGAACCTGGCGCCGATCCCGGCCAAGCGGATCGGCGAGCGGCTCGACCGGTATCTCGCGGGCCGGTCCGGGCGGGTCAGCGCCATGGTCAAGGACCTGGCGACCGGCCGGCTCTACCGCTACCACCCGGGCGAGCGCCTGATCACCGCCAGCACGGCCAAGGTGCAGATCCTCATGGCGCTACTGCTGCGGACCTCGTGGAAGAAGCTGCCCGCGGCCGTCCGGCACGACGCCGACCTCATGATCCGCTACAGCGACAACCACGCCGCCGACCGCCTCTGGTTACGCGCCGGCGGCGCGCCCGGCTTCACCAGGGCGGGCAGGACGTTCGGCCTCAAGGACACCCAGGGCGTCCCGGGCGAGTGCGTGGACCTGTACTGCTGGGGAATTACCCGAACGTCGGTGGACGACCAGATCCGCCTCATGCGGGCTCTGGTGTCCGGCAAGAGCCCGCTGAAGGCCAAGGACCGCGGCCAGGTGCTGAATCTCATGGGGCGGGTCGTCGACGGCCAGAACTGGGGCATCAGCGCCGCCGCGTGCGCCGGCGACCGCGTGGCCCTGAAGAACGGCTGGCTCAAGCGCGTCTCGACGAAGCTCTGGGCCACGGTCAGCGTTGGCCTGATCAGGGGCGACGGCCACGACTACGCCGTTGCCGTACTCACCGAGGGAAGTCCCGAGGTGGGGTACGGCATAGCGACGGTCGAAGGCGTGACAAAGCGGATCATGCAGGATTTTCGGAAGTGCCCGGCGTGACCAGGCGGTAGCCGACGCCCCGTACGGTCTGGATGAGCTGGTCGTCCTCGTCGCCCAGGCGGGCGCGCAGGCGTTTGACGTGCACCGCGATCGTGTTCGTCGAGGTGTTGGCCGCGGCGTGCCACACGTGGCGCATGATCTGCTCGCGGGTCACCGTGCGATCGGCGTTGCGCATCAGGTACTGCAGTAATTCGAATTCCCGCAGGGGCAGGTGGACAGCCCGGCCGCCCACCCGTACCTGGTAGGCCTGCACGTCCAGCTCGACGCCGCCCACGGACAGCACCTGGCGGGCGCCGGGCGAGGCCGCGTGGATGAACGGCAGCAGCTCGGCGATCCGGTAGGGCCTGGCCACGCAGGCGGCCGCGCCGGCGGCGAGCGCGCGTACCGCCTGCTCGGCGTGGCCCTCGCCGACGCCGAGCAGGACGGGCACGGCACGTGCGAGCCGTACCGCGCGGACGAACTCCACCGCGTCTATGACCGGCAGGGTGGCCGACACGAGCACCACATCAGGCTGCAGGGCTCCGGCCTGGAGGAGACCCTGAGCCCCGTCGGACGCGCCCGTGACGGACACACCCTCCCTTTCGAGCGCCGTGGCGAGGTCTTCCACGACCGCGCCGTCGGGGTCGGCGATAAGCAGTACGGGCTTCGTCCGCGCGTCCCCGAACACCGTGGATGCCGCCTGCTGTTGGGTCATCAGCCGAAGCGCCCCGTGATGTAATCCTCTGTTGCCTTCTGGGACGGATTGGTGAACATGCGGGACGTCTCGTCCATCTCGATCACCTTGCCGGGCTTGCCCTGCTCAGCGAGGTTGAAGAACGCGGTCCTGTCGCTGACCCGGGCGGCCTGCTGCATGTTGTGGGTGACGATGACGATGGTGTAGTCGTCCTTGAGCTTGGCCATCAGGTCCTCGATGGCCAGCGTGGAGATCGGGTCGAGCGCCGAGCACGGCTCGTCCATCAGCAGGACCTGCGGCTTGACCGCGATGGCCCGGGCGATGCAGAGGCGCTGCTGCTGACCGCCGGACAGGCCGGCGCCCGGCTTGTTCAGGCGGTCCTTGACCTCGTTCCAGAGGTTGGCGCCCTTGAGCGACGCCTCCACGATCCCGTCGAGCTGCGACTTGCCGACCCGGCCGTTGAGCTTGAGGCCGGCGGCCACGTTCTCGTAGATCGACATCGTCGGGAACGGGTTGGGGCGCTGGAAGACCATGCCGATCGACCGGCGCACCGAGACGGGCTCGACGGTGGGGGCGTACAGGTCCTCGCCGTCGAGCAGGACCTTGCCCTCCACGCGCGCGCCCGGGATGACCTCGTGCATACGGTTGAGCGTGCGCAGGAACGTCGACTTGCCGCACCCGGACGGGCCGATGAACGCGGTGATCGAGCGAGGTTCGATGGTCATCGACACGTCCTCGATCGCCTTGTGCGACCCGTAGTACGCGTCGAGACCCGAGACCTGGATCTGCTTGGACATTGCGGCGGAAACCCCCTATCGGCCCCTGGCGGGCGCACGCCACCAGGCGATCAGGCGCGCCACCAGGTTGAGCAGCATGACGATCAGGATGAGCGTGAGGGCGCCGGTCCACGCCCGGTCGACGGCGGTGTCGTTGGGGCGAGCCGCCTGGTCGAACACGAAGAGCGGCAGGCCCATCTGCGGCCCGGTGAACGGATCGTTGTTGATGGAGTTGGTGAAGAACACCGTCATCAGCAGCGGCGCGGTCTCGCCGGCGACGCGGGCCACGGCCAGCATGACGCCGGTGACGATGCCGGTGAACGCCGTCGGCAGCACGACCTTCATGATCGTGCGCCACTTGGCCACACCCAGCGCGTACGAGGCCTCGCGCAGGTCGTTGGGCACCAGCCGGAGCATTTCCTCGGCCGATCTGACCACGGTCGGCATCATCAGGATCGACAGCGCCAGCGCGCCCGCCCAGCCGGAGAACTGGAAGCCCAGGACGAGGATCCAGAACGCGAAGACGAACAGGCCGGAGACGACCGAGGGGATGCCGGTCATGACGTCCACGAAGAAGCTGATCGACCGGCTCAGGCGGCCGCCGTTGCCGTACTCGACCAGGTAGATCGCGGTGAGCAGGCCGATGGGGACCGAGATGGCCGAGGCGAGCAGGACCTGCTCCAGAGTCCCGATGATCGCGTGGTATGCGCCGCCGCCCGCGTCGCGGGCGCCGATGCCGCGCATCGAGTGGGTCAGGAACTCGAGGTCGAACCGGGCCATGCCGTTGGAGATGACCAGCCAGAGCACCGAGATGAGCGGCACCACGGCCAGCGCGAACGCCAGGTAGACCAGCCCCTGGACGATCTTGTCCTTGATCCGGCGGCTGGTCGAGATGTGCTGGAGTGCTGTCATGCGCCGGCCCTCGAGTACTCTTTGCGGCGGTTGATGATGAGGCGCGCTCCCATGTTCACCAGCAGCGTGATGACGAACAGCACCAGACCGGAGGCGATCAGCGCTCCGCGGCCGATCTCGGTCGCCTCGCCGAAGCCGTTGGCGATGTTCGCCGCGATGCTGTTGGCGTGCGGCGTGAGGATCTCGAACGTGATGTCGAAGGTCGCGGGGAAGATCAGCGCGACCGCGATGGTCTCGCCCATGGCGCGGCCGAGGCCGAGCATGGCGGCGCTGATGACGCCCGGGCGGCCGAACGGCAGCACGGCCATCCTGATCATCTCCCAGCGGGTGGCGCCGAGCGCCAGGGCCGCCTCTTCGTTCATCTTCGGCGCCTGGAGGAACACCTCACGAGAGATCGCCGCGATGATCGGCAGGATCATGATCGCCAGCACGATCGAGCCCGCGAGCATGGTCTTGCCGCCGATGGCTCCTTCTCCGGCGAACAGCGGGAACCAGCCGAAGGTCTCGTTGAGCCACTGGGACGGCTCTCGGATCAGCGGCACCAGGAACGCCAGGCCCCACAGGCCGTAGACCACACTGGGCACGGCGGCGAGCAGGTCGACCAGGTAGCCGAGCCCCGCGGCCAGGCGGCGGGGCGCGTAGTGGGAGATGAACAGCGCCACGCCGACCGCGATCGGGGTGGCGATGACGAGCGCGAGTGCCGAGCTGAGCACGGTGCCGAAGGCCAGGGCGGCGATGCCGAACACCTTCTGGCCGTTGGGGTCCCAGGTCAGCTCGGTGAAGAAGGACGCCTTGTTCGCCTGCAGGGCGGGGATCGCCTCGCTGATGAGGAACACGGCGATGGCCGCCATGATCGCCAGCAGGAGGACGCCCGCCGCCGTGGAGAGGAAGCGGAAGGTGCCTTCACCATGGCTGCGCCGCGAGGCGGACCGGCTCATGGCCGGTCCGCCGTCACGGGTCTTCAGATCGTTGGCCATCGGCGGCTAGGAGATCGCCTCGACAGCGGTGCGGACCTTGGTGAGCAGGTCGCCGGCCAGCGGGGCGTAGCCCAGCTCCTTCAGGGCCGCCTGACCCTCGTCACTGGCGGTGTAGGTGAGGAAGCCCTTGACCAGCTTCGTCTCCTCCGCCGACAGGCCCTTCTCGCAGGTGATCTCGTACGTCACCAGGACGATCGGGTAGGCGCCCGGGGTCTTGGTGGCGTAGTCGATCGACAGGGCGAGGTCGTTGCCGGTGCCCTTGACCGTGGCGGTCTCGATGGTCTTGGCCGCGCTCTCGGGGGTGAGCTCGACGAACTCGTTGGCGCCGTTGGCGACCTTGGCCTTCTGCAGCGAGGAGTTCTCGGCGTAGGAGAGCTCGACGTAGCTGATGGCGCCCTCGGTGTCCTTCACCGAGGAGGCGATGCCGTCGGAGCCCTTGGCACCCTGGCCCTTGGCCTCGGCGGGCCACGCCTTGGCGGGCTCGTAGGCCCAACCGGCGGTGGCCTTGAGGAACTTGGTGAAGTTGTCGCTGGTGCCCGACTCGTCCGAGCGGTGGAACGCCTGGATCGGGGTGGCGGGCAGCTTGGCGCTGGGGTTGTCGGCCTTGATGGCGGCGTCGTCCCACTTGGTGATCTTGCTGTCGAAGATGCCGCCGAGGGTCTTCGGCGACAGCTGCAGGCCCTCGACGCCGGGCAGGTTGTAGACCACCGCGATGGGGCCGGTCACCATCGGGATGTTGATGGCCTTGCCGGTCTTGCAGCGGGCGTCGGCCTGCGCGGGCTGGTCATCCTTCAGCGCCGAGTCAGAGCCGGCGAAGGCGATCGTGCCCTGAATGAACGACTGCACACCCGCGCCGGAGCCGCTGGGCTGGTAATTGATCGTGACACCGGGGTTCGTGGCCGTGAAGTTCTTCGTCCACTCGGTGATCGCATTGGCCTGGGCCGAGGATCCGGCGGCGTTGATCGTGCCACTCAGACCATTGTCATTGCCCGCGGCGGGCGCGCTGGCGGACGAGGTGCTCCCCGCAGGGGCATTGTTGTCTGTGCCGCACGCAGCGAGGGAGAGCGCGCCGACGACGGCGACGGCGGCGAGCCGGCCTGCATACTTCACGGTTGGGTTTCCTCCCACTTGGTCCTTAGTCGCCATGAAAGCTATGCAGCCAAGGTGACCGCAGCCCCCTGACAAGGGTGAACGTTCGGTGAACGGGCCCGGTCGCCCCCATGATGGGAGTTATGACTTATCGCGTATGCCTGGTGTGCATGGGCAACATCTGCCGATCCCCCATGGCGGAGGTGGTGCTCCGCCAGACGCTCGAGGAGCGCGGGCTGGGTGACCGCGTCACCGTGGAGAGCGCCGGAACCGGCGGCTGGCACGCCGGGGACCCCATGGACGAGCGGGCGCTGGCCATCCTCGAACAGCACGGTTACGACGGCTCGGCGCACCGGGCCCGGCAGTTCACCAAGGACTGGTTCGACCGCTACGACCTGGTGCTGGCCATGGACCGGGACAACCTGGCCAATCTGCGGCGGATGGCGCCCGCGGGGGTGGAGGCTCGGCTGTTCCGCTCGTTCGATCCCGCGGCGGAGGAGGGGGCCGAGGTGCCTGATCCGTACTACGGGGGCCGCGAGGGGTTCGAGGAGGTGCTCGGGCTGGTCGAGTCGGCCTCCGAGGGCGTGGCCAAGCACATCGCCGATGAGATCGACTGAGGAGCTGGGCGCGTCGCACGGCCGGCGGCTGCTGCGGGGCGTGCTGGACGACGGGCGCGAGGTGTTCGCCAAGACCGGGGACGCCTCCGAGGTGTTCGCCTCGGAGGCCGCCGGGCTGCGGTGGCTGGGCGAGGCCATCGAGGTGCCCGAGGTGGTGGAGGTGGGGCCCGATCGGCTGGTGTTGTCGTGGGTGCGGGAGGAGGCGCCCAGCGCGGCGGCGGCCGAGCGGTTCGGGCGTTCGCTGGCCCGGCTGCACCGGTCGGAGGCCGCGGACTTCGGGGCGCCGTGGCCGGGGTTCATCGCCGAGCTGCCGATGGACAACTCGCCCGCGCCGGACTGGCCCGCCTTCTACGCCATCCGGCGGGTGCTGCCCTTCCTGCGGCAGGCGCGGCTGCCCGCCGCGGACGTGGCGCTCATCGAGCGGGCCGTGGAGCGATTCGCCGAGGTCGCGGGGCCTGCCGAGCCGCCCGCGCGCATCCACGGGGACCTGTGGAACGGGAACGTGCTGTGGTCGGGCGGGTCGGGTGTGCTGATCGATCCGGCGGCCCACGGCGGGCACCGGGAGACCGATCTGGCCATGCTGGCGCTGTTCGGGCTGCCGTACCTCGATCGGGTGCTGGGGGCCTACCGGGAGGAGTTCCCGCCGGCGGAGGGGTGGCGGGGGCGGGTGCCGCTGCACCAGCTGCATCCACTGCTCGTTCACGTGGTGTTGTTCGGCGGGTCCTATCGTGACGGGTTGATGAACGCGGTGCGGGCGGTGCTGGCGCTCTAGCCGGTCTTGCGTTTGCGGTAGGCGCGTTGCTGGCAGGCGCGGGAGCAGTAGACGCGGGGACGGCCGGACGGCGCGGGCTCCAGTGGTGTGCCGCATTCCGGACAGCTGGAGCTTTCGTCACGACTTTCATCACGCTCGTGGACGAGGACCTCGATGCCGTCGAGCTGGCGGCGCAGGCCGAACTCGAACGAGTCCTCCGGGTGGTCCCAGCCGCCCTCCTCCCAGAGGCGGGAAAGGGTGGGGAAGCTGTTGAGGCGCTCGTAGAGGGCGTCCTGCGCGCCCCACCACTCCTGCTCGGACACGCCGCTGCGCCGCTCCTCGCGCAGGGTCTCGACCAGGGTCAGGGCCTCGGCGTCCACGAACCGGCCCAGCATGTTCACGACGGCGATCACCTCGGACGGGGTGAGGCCGGTGTCGGCGAGGGTGCTCAGCATGTGGTCGAAGTGCGCGATGGCGTTGGGGCCGGGCAGGTGGCGGGTGCCGCGCACCTCGGCCATCCAGGGGTGCCGCCGGCGCAGCCGCCATCCCTGCCTGGCCGCGGCCTCCAGCCGCTCCCGCCATCCCTGCCCTTTTTCGGGCGGGTCCGGCCGCTCGCCGTAGGCCTCGTCGAGCATCAGGTCCACGAGCTGGTCGCGGCCGGGGACGTGGCGGTAGAGGGACATGGTCGTGAAGCCGAGCCGGTCGGCGACCTTGCGCATCGACAGGCCCTCCAGGCCCTCGGCGTCGGCGATCTCGATGGCGGCCCGCACGATCCTGCCCACGCTCAGGCCGGGTCTCGGCTCGCGGTCCTGCTCCCGCCAGAGCAGCTCGATGTCGGGGTCGGTTGTCATATCGCCTCCTCCTGTTTATGGTGTCTACTACGTGTACGGCATAAACAGCAAAGGCGGTCTTCGATGTTCCACTTCCACGTCTCATCCTCCGGCGACGACTCCGGGCCCGGCTCGGCCGATCGCCCGTTCGCCACTCTTTCACGCGCGCGCTCCGCGGCCCGCGAGGCGGCCGGCGGCGCCCTCGTACACCTCCGGGGCGGGACCCACGTGCTCACGGAGCCGTTCTCGCTCGGCGAGGCCGACTCGGGGACGGTCTACCAGGCGTACGGGCACGGCACGCCCGAGCAGGAGGAGGCGGTGGTGAGCGGCGGCCGGCCGATCACGGGGTGGCAGGTGCGGGACGGCGTCTGGGCGGCGGAGGTCGGCGACCTCGACACGCGCCAGCTGTACGTGGACGGCCGCCGGGCCGAGCGCGCCTGGATCGCCGGCCTGCCCGGCGACGCTCGGGCGACCGCCACCGGTTACGTCACGGACGAGCCGCTCGGGTGGCGGAGCCCGGGGGACGTCGAGTTCGTCCATCGGGGCGTCTATCCGTGGACCGAGGCTCGCTGCGGGGTGGCGTCGGTGTCCGGAGGCACGGTGATCACGATGGCGCAGCCGGCGTTCGGGTGGGCGACCGAGCTGTACAACTCCACCTGGGATGGGCAGACGTCGCGCGGTCCTGGGCTGCCGACCAGGATCGAGAACGACCCGAGCTTCCTGCGCGAGCCCGGGACCTTCGTGCTCGACCGCTCGCGTCCCGGGCGCCACGTGCTGCTCTACCTGCCCCGGCCGGGGGAGGATCCCGCTCGTACGCGGGTGGTGGCGCCCGTGCTGGAGACGCTCGTGAGCGTCGTGGGGGCGCGGGACGTGGCGTTCAAGGGGCTGGTGTTCGCGGACGCGACGTGGCTGCGGCCGAGCCGCCCGGAGGGGTTCCTGCATTATCACGGGAACGGCTACTACGAGGGCGGGGGTGTCGAGACGGCGGTTCTCGGCGAGGGGGCGTCCGTGACGTATCCGACCGCTTCCGTGACGATTCCCTCTTGTGTGACGTTCGAGGATGCGGTCGGGGCCGAGATCGAGGGCTGCCGGTTCACCCGGCTCGGGGCCACGGGGCTGGGGGTCTCCGGCGGCGCCGATCTGGTGGTGCGGGCGTGTGACTTCAACACCCTGTCGGGCGGCGGCGTCGTGGTGTCCGGGGCGCGGAACGCCTCGATCGAGGACAACAGGGTTCACCACGTCGGGCTCGAATACAGCGGCTCGCCAGGGATCGGCGTGACGGGCACGTACGGATGCGTGGTCGCGAACAACGAGGTCACGGACGTCCCGCACTGCGGCATCGTCGTCGGCCCGGGGGAGGGCACGCGCGTCCTCCGCAACCTCACCAAGGACACCATGGGGGTGCTGGCCGACGGGGGCGGCGTCTACCTGTCCGGGCGGCAGGGCGACTCGGCCGAGAACCAGGCGCTGGTGCAGGGGAACGTCATCAAGGACACGCGGACGCCGTACAACTTCGCGCTCTACGCCGACTACGGCGCCTCGTGGGTGACGATCGAGGGGAACGTCGTCATGCGGGCCGACAACACCGCCGTCCTGGAGGTCGGACCGCCGCTGGAGAACGTGGTCTTCCGGGGCAACTTCTGGGACTCCGACCCCATCGGCCACGACAACCCGCCGAGCGGGGTCGGCTACGAGGGCAACGTGACGATCAAGGACGGCTCCGAGCTCGACGCCGCCACCGCCGACATCCAGTCCCGGGCGGGGGTCAGGAGAGCAGAGTGGTCCCGTTGAGGCGGTTGATCACCTCGGTGTGCAGGATGCCGTTCGTGCAGACCAGGCTGCCGCCCTCCAGGCCCTTCACGCCGGAGACGTCGGTCCACTTGCCGCCGGCCTCCTCGAGGATCACGGTGAGCGCCGCCATGTCCCACGGTGACAGCTCGGGCTCGGCCGACAGGTCCACCGATCCCTCGGCGACCATCATGTGCGACCAGAAGTCCCCGTACGCCCTGGTACGCCAGCAGGATCGGCTGAGGTCGAGGAAGTTGTCGAGCTTGCCCGTCTTCTCCCATCCGCCGAAGCTGGAGTAGGAGAACGACGCGTCCTCCAGGCTCGACACGGAGGACACCTGCATCCGGGACGCCTTGGTCAGGCTCTTACCGGTCCACGCGCCGCCCTCGGTCGCCGCCCACCACCGCCGGCCGAGCGCGGGGGCCGACACCAGGCCGACGACGACCCTGCCGTACTCCATGAGCGCGATGAGGGTCGCCCAGACGGGGACGCCGCGCACGTAGTTCTTCGTGCCGTCGATGGGGTCGATGATCCACGAACGGGCGCCCCAGCCGGTCTTCCCGAACTCCTCGCCCACCACGGCGTCGCGCGGCCTGGCGCGGCGCAACGTGCCCCGGATGGCCTCCTCCACGGTGCGGTCGGCGTCGCTGACCGGGGTCAGATCGGGCTTGGTGTCGACCTTGAGATCGACCGCCTTGAACCGCCGCATGGTCAGGTCGTCGGCGGCGTCCGCCATGACGTGCGCCAGTCGAAGATCGTCGTTGTAACCCTGCACGATCGCCCACGCTACCGTGTCGGCCATACAGAACATCAGTCACCAACGCCCCTTTTCTAGTAACGGTGTCTATCTCGCGCGTGTCGCCACCGCTCCGGAGCGTGGTGTCGCCGGCACGGGAACACCACGCCACCGCCAGGCGGGAGCCCACCGCCCGCCCCAGCCCCCCGACTGGCGGCAGGCCACCGGTGGCGCTTTTGCACACGCCTTGGCCGGGGCTCAGGGGGCGCGCGGCCTCGGCGGAGGCATCGGCGGGCTGCGGCCGGTGTGGCGGGGCTATGCGGTGGTGCGGTGGTGCGTCGGGCTACCGGACGACGTGGCGCGGTGCGGTGCGGCGAGCTTCCCGGGCGTGGCGGGCGGTGTGGCGAGCTGTCGAGCGACGTGGTGCGGTGTGGCGGGCTTGGGGTGGTGCGGTCCCCCGGCGTCTCGCTGCAGGTCGGTGCGGTGCGATGGGGCGGTGCGATGGGGCGGTGCGATGGGGCGGTGCGATGGGATGGCGTGCTGCCCGGCGGCGCGCTGTGGCGTGGTGTGGTGCGAGCGACGCATTGCCCCCGCGCGCATTGCGTCAGCGCGACGCCCTTGACGTGGGTCGGTGGCTGATGTCCCGGATGCGGCTTGGTGGGTGGGTGTCTCGGGTGCGACCGGTGGGCGGGGCGTGGGTGATGGATGTTTCGGGTGTGATCCGTGGGAGGGCCTGGCCGGCGGGGTCAGGGGGTGTCGTCGAGGGTGCCTTCGCGGCTGGAGAGGAGGCGGCGGAGGGATTCGAGGCGGGCCGGGCCGGCGTTGCCGGCGGCGACCCAGGCGTCGAGGGCGCACTCCGGGCCCAGGTGCGTGCAGCCCTTCGGGCAGTCGACCGTGCCCTCCACCAGGTCCGGGAACGCGGCCAACACCGTCTCCATGGACACGTGGGCCAGGCCGAAGCTGCGCACGCCCGGGGTGTCGATGATCCAGCCGCTCTCCGGCAGCTCCAGGGCCACGGCCGAGGTGGAGGTATGGCGGCCGCGGCCCGTTACGGCGTTGACCTGGGAGACGGCGCGATTGGCGTCCGGGACCAGGGCGTTGACCAGGGTGGACTTGCCGACGCCCGAATGGCCGACCAGAACGCTGACGCGGCCCTTCAGGTGGTCGCGGAGCTCCTCCAGGGAGCCGCCCTTGTGGACGACGACGTGCGGGACGCCCAAGGGCTCGTACAGGGCCACCAGCTCGTCGGGCGGGGCGAGGTCGGACTTGGTGAGGCAGAGCAGGGTGTCGATCTCGGCGTCGAAGGCGGCCACCAGGATGCGGTCGATCATGCGGGGCCGGGGCGGCGGGTCGGCCAGGGCGGTGACGATGACGAGCTGGTCGGCGTTGGCCACGACCGGGCGCTCGATGCCGTCGGTGTCCTCGGTGTCGTCGGCCGAGCGGCGCAGCATCGACGTGCGGGGCTCCACGCGGACGACCCTGGCCAGGGTGTCGGGGCGGCCCGAGACGTCGCCGACGAGGGCCACCCGATCGCCCACCACGATGCCCTTGCGGCCCAGCTCACGGGCCTTCATGGCGACCACCAGGCGGCGCTGCGGCTGCTGCTTGCGTTTCTGCGCGGACCCCTTCGGGCGCTCCGGCTCGACCAGCGTCGTGTAGCGGCCGCGGTCCACGGCCACCACGAAGCCCTCCACGGCGTCCTCGTGCGCAGGGCGGATCCGGGTCCGCGGCCTGGAGCCCTTGCCCGGCCTGACCCGTACGTCGTCCTCGTCGTACTCCCGCTTCCTCAGCGGTCTGCTCCCATGCCCTCGCTCGCTTTCCCTCGATGACCTGTGCGGTGTCCCCCGGCTCGGCCAGGAGGCATGTCGGCCGGTCGGTGCTGATGGGGGATCGAACGCCGCCGCGGGCAGGCCGGGGTGGCGCCGTGCTGGTGGATCTCTGCCTCGCCGTACGGGTGGCGGACCCTCACGGGTCGCCCATTTCCGACGTGCCCGGCGTTTCCAGCGCGAAACCCGCGCCCAAGGGCAGGCGCCGCCGGGTCACCGCGCCTCCAGCATGCCTGCCCACATCTGGACGAACTCCGGCAGGGTCTTGGCGGTCGTCGCGATGTTCTCCACCTCGACGTCGGGCACCCTGAGACCGATCACGGCTCCGGCCGTGGCCATGCGGTGATCGTCGTAGCTGTGGAAGGTGCCGCCGTGCAGCGCGCGGGGGCGGATGATCAGGCCGTCGGCGGTCTCCTCCGCGTCGCCGCCCAGCCGGTTGATCTCGGTGGCCAGCGCGGCCAGCCGGTCGGTCTCGTGGCCGCGCAGGTGGGCGATGCCCCGGATGCGGCTCGGGGTGGTCGCGAGCGCGGCGAGGGCGGCGATCGTCGGGGTCAGCTCGCCCACCTCGTGGAGGTCGGCGTCGATGCCGGTGATCTCGCCGGTGGGCCGCCCGGTGACCACCAGGTCGGCTCCGTCGGGGGAGCGGGCCACGGTGGCGCCCATCGCGGTGAGCAGGCCGCGCAGCGCGTCGCCGGGCTGCGTGGTGTGGGCCGGCCAGGTGGGGATCGTGACGGTGCCCCCCGTGACCAGGGCGGCGGCCAGGAACGGGGCCGCGTTGGACAGGTCGGGCTCGACCGTCATGTCCCTGGCCGCGATCGGGCCGGGCTCGACGCGCCACACGTCGGACTCGCTGTCGTCCACGGTGACGCCGGCCGCCCTGAGCATCTCCACGGTCATCTCGATGTGCGGCTGCGAGGGCACCGGCGGGCCCACATGGCGGATCGTGATGCCCTTCTCGAACCGCGCCGCCGTCAGCATCAGCCCCGACACGAACTGCGACGAGCCAGACGCGTCCAGCGTGACCTCGCCGCCCACCAGCGGCCCGCTGATCGTGAACGGCAGCGCGTCGTTGTCGATCCTGGCGCCCAGCGAGCGCAGGGCGTCGAGGATGGGGCCCATCGGACGCTTGCGGGCGTGCGGGTCGCCGTCGAAGGAGACCGGCCCGTCGGCCAGGGCGGCCACCGGCGGGACGAACCGCATGACCGTGCCGGCCAGGCCCGCGTCGATGCTCGCGCCGCCCCGGATCGGGCCCGGCGTCACGTGCCAGTCGACCGCCGTGGCGCTCTCGTCGGCGGGCGTCAGGGTGGCGCCCAGGGCTCGCAGGGCGGACGCCATCAGGTCCGCGTCGCGGCTGCGCAGCGCCCGGCGCACGACGCCGGGGCCGTCGGCGAGCGCGGCCAGGACGAGCGCGCGGTTGGTCACCGACTTGGAGCCGGGCAGCGGGACGGTGGCGGTGACCGGAGCGGTCGCCGTGGGCGCGGGCCAGTGCGGAGCGGGCATGGTCAAAGAGTACTGGGAGTGGTAGGGCGAGGGTCACAGCCTGTGGACAGCGCCCGAACGTGCCGTCGCGCCTGTGGACAACACCCGGACGACACTTTGGCAACGCCCTCCGGGGCGGCAGGGGCGGATGAGGCAAACCCGCCGAGTGACCGGGCGGGTGGCGCGAACCCGTCGGGTGGTCTGGGTGGATGGTGCGAGCCCGTCGGGTGGTCTGGGCAGGTGGTGCGAGCCCGTCGGGTGGCCTTGTCTGGTGGCGCGAACCTGTTGGGTGGCCTTGTCTGGTGGCGCGAACCTGTTGGGTGGCCTTGTCGGGTGGTGGGAACCCGTTGGGCGGCTCGGGTGGGTGAGGCGAACATGCGGGCGAAAGCCGTACGTGGCAGTGTGGGGTCATGTGCGGTAGATACGCGTCGGCGCGCAAGAAGCACGAGTTGCTCGAGGAGTTCCAGGTCGAGCAGGACGGCGACCCCGACCAGGAGCTCGGGGCCGACTACAACGTCGCGCCGACCAAGAACGTCTACGCCGTGCTGAGCCGGGTGCCCAAGGACGCACCGCGGGCGGTGCGGCAGCTCAGGATCGTCAAGTGGGGCCTGGTGCCCGCGTGGGCGAAGGATCCGTCGATCGGGTCCAGGCTGATCAACGCCAGGATCGAGACGGTGGCCGAGAAACCGTCGTTCCGCCAGGCGTTCGCCAAACGCAGGTGCCTCCTGCCGGCCGACGGCTATTTCGAGTGGATGCCGGTCGAAGGCGAAAAGAAGAAGAAACAGCCGTACTTCATCCATCCGGAGGACGGCGGGGTGCTGGCGATGGCGGGCCTGTACGAGTTCTGGAAGGACCCGTCGCGGGCCGACGACGATCCCCTCAAATGGCTGGTGACCTGCACCGTCATCACCACGGACGCAGAGGACGAGCTCGGCCGCATCCACGACAGGATGCCCATGATGATCGAGCGGGATCGCTGGGCCGAATGGCTCGACCCCAAGGTCACCGACGTCGAGCAGGCCTCGCGGCTGCTGGTGCCCGCTGAGCAGGGGCGGCTCACGGCGTACCCCGTCTCCACGGACGTCAACAACGTCAGAAACAACGGCCCGGACCTCATCAAACCTCTACCGGAAGAAGGGGAAACCGCACTTTTCTAAAGGTGTAAGAAGCGCGGTAAGTGGGCATTCGGTGAGGAAAGCGATGCATCCGTTTACTCGGTGTCACCGCCATAAATGCCCCCTAATTGCACCGGGCGGGACAACCGGGGAGTCCCAGCCGCGGGCTGCCGTGATTCACCCGGAGGTGCGGATTCGTGGATGTCACGACCGCTCGTGAGCGGCTGGAAGACATGCTCGTGGAACTGGACCGATCGATCGGGGTCCTCCAGGGCGATCCCGTCGCCGTCCGCGAGCATTCGGCGGCCGACGCAGGCTCGGACCTGACGGACGCCGATCGGGCCCAGGCCATGATGACCGTGGCCACATCACAGCGGCGCGCTGTGGTCGAGGCCATCAAACGCCTGGAGCAAGGCGTGTACGGCCGGTGCGTCGACTGCGCCAAGCCGGTGCCGGAAGGGCGGCTGGAAGCCCGTCCGGAGGCCGCGCGGTGCGTGCAGTGCCAGGGCAAGCGCGAGCGGCGCCGCTGACCGAGCCGGGAACACTGAAGAGCTGCCGCCGGACACGAAGAACGGCGGCACACCTCTTCCGCAGCCGGGCGGAGTCAGCTTTTGCGGCAGCTGGCGACCAGATGGATGCCGACGGTGTCGTCGTCGTCCGGATGGGCCTCCAGCTCCGTACGCACCAGGTAGTTCAGGGCGCGTGCGTCGGCCCCGAGCACGTGGTCGACCGTGGACGGCGACAGCACCGTGCGCGGCCGCATCCACTCCACCTCGAGCCCGGCGCCCACCAGCAGCTCGCGCAGTTGCCCGCTGCTGAAGCACCGCGTGATGCTGCCGTCCGGCCACGGCACGAGCATGACCTCGCCGGTCTGCCGCAGGTGCTGCCACTGCTCCTGCTCGGCCAGGATCGCCATGCCCAGCACCAGCGAGTCGACGCACACCAGCGCCCGCCCGCCCGGCCGCAGCACTCTGGCCACGTCGCTCATCGCCGACTCGGCCATCAGCTCGATCGACATCACGCGCTCCTCGGCGAGCACGGCGTCCACGCTCGCGTCGGGCAGGAACGCCAGATCGTCGGCGCGTACATGACGAACCCGGTCGGCATCCCGCAATCCGGACCGGACATCGACGGTGCGGCGGAAGTCGAGCACCTCGATCACCTTGTGCCCTGCCTTGGCCACCTGGCCGGACCAACGCCCCCGGCCGCCGGAGAGATCGAGGACGACGGAGGGCTCACCGGGGAGCCAGCGGTTGAGTTGTTCGGCGGCGACGGCGCGGTAGAAGGTCCAGTACGGCCCAAGCGTCCCTGAGCCGTTCAGTTCCTCGGCCGGAATGGGCAGCACACGCGACTCCTGAGTTCCGGGTAAAGGGCTACCAGCCGGTACGTATGGACGTTCCCCGCACCGGGTGCTTCGTACCTTCTATCTTGCGGGAACAGACAAGGGCGCGGGCGTGTTGCGACGAGCATGCTCACAATGGCAAGACTCCTCCCCACTGACCGGCAAGGCACCGGCCAGCGGGTATCCTCCCCTGAGTACGGTGTTCCGCAACAGCCGGCCACCGGTGATCTTAGGGGGGTGGGTCCGGTGCCCGCGACAGGCGCGGAGACGCTGGAGCAGCGAAGCGAGCGATTCGAGCGCGATGTCATGCCGTATCTCGAGCAGCTCTACTCCGCCGCGCTCCGGATGACCCGGAATCCCGCGGACGCGGAGGACCTGCTGCAGGAGACCTTCGCCAAGGCGTTCGCGTCGTTTCATCAGTTCCAGCAGGGCACCAACCTCAAGGCGTGGCTCTACCGGATCCTGACGAACACGTTCATCAACAGCTACCGCAAGAAGCAGCGTGAGCCGAAGCAGTCCGGCACGGAGGAGATCGAGGACTGGCAGCTCGCGCGGGCGGAGTCGCACACTTCGACCGGGCTGAAGTCGGCCGAGGTCGAGGCCCTTGAGCATCTGCCCGACGGCGACATCAAGCAGGCGCTGGCGGCCCTGCCGGAAGAGTTCAGGATCGCGGTTTACCTGGCCGACGTCGAAGGCTTCCCCTATAAAGAGATCGCCGACATCATGGGCACTCCGATCGGCACTGTGATGTCGAGGCTGCACAGAGGACGCAGGCAGCTCCGGGGCCTCCTTGAGGACTATGCTCGTGAGCGGGGTCTGGTCCCGGCGGAGGGATCGTAATGAGCTGTGGCAACCCGCATGACACCGACTGTCGTGAGGTGCTCGACAAGGTCTACGCCTACCTCGACGGCGAGCTGACCGACAACGACGTCGTCGAGATCCGCGTGCATCTCGAGGAGTGCAGTCCGTGCCTCCAGGAATATGACCTCGACAAGGCGATCAAGGCCCTCGTGCACAAGCACTGCGGCTGCGACCCGGTCCCCGGCGATCTGCGCTCCAAAGTGCTGGCGCGCATCGCGCAGGTGAGGGCGGAGCTGGCCGACTAGGATTCCCCCATGCGCGTGTTGGTCACCGGGGGTGCCGGGTTCATCGGGTCCAATCTCGTCGATCGCCTCCTCTCCGAGGGGTACGAGGTCGACGTGGTGGACGACCTGTCGTCGGGGTCCAGGGAAAACCTGGCCGGGGCGGCCTCCAGCGACCGTTTCCGGTTGCACGTGCTCGACGTGCTCGACCCCGCGCTGACCGGCCTGGTGGCCGAGCTGCAGCCGGAGGTCGTCTGTCACCTGGCCGCGCAGATCAGCGTGCGCAAGAGCGTGGCCGATCCGAGGCGCGACGCCAGGATCAACGTAGAGGGCACCGCCTCCGTGCTCGCCGCCGCCCACGAAGGGCGGGCCCGCAAGGTGCTGTTCGCCTCGTCCGTGGCCGTCTACGGCAGGCCCGCCACGATCCCCGTGCCCGGTGACGCGCCCACCGACCCGCGCTCGCCGTACGCCGCCTCGAAGCTGGGCGGCGAGACCTACCTCGCCGCGTTCCGCGCGCTGCACGGCATCGAATACACCACGCTGGTGCTCTCCAACGTCTACGGCCCGCGCCAGTCGCCCGAGGGCGAGGCGGGCGTGGTGTCGATCTTCACCGACGCGCTGCTCGGCGGCACGCCCACGGTCGTCTACGGCGACGGCACCCAGACCCGCGACTACGTCTACGTCGAGGACGTCGTCGACGGCTTCGTCAAGGCGCTCGGGCAGCAGGGCAACGGCCGGCGGTTCAACCTCGGCACCGGCATCCAGACCACCGACCGCCGGCTCCACTCGCTCATCGCCGACGCGGCGGGGGCTCAGGACAAGCCGGGGTTCGCGCCGCCGCGCCTGGGCGACCTGCCCGCGATGGCGGTCGATCCGGTGCCGGCCCACGAAGGGCTCGGCTGGCAGCCGCGTACGGACCTGCCGACAGGTGTGAAGAAAACCGTCGAATGGGCCCGAAATCGTCGCGTGAAGTAGTGGCTTGATTACGCTTTGCTTGCGATTTCCGACTACGCCCATGCAGCGACGTCGTCTTCTGTAGCGTTGAACCCCAGAACTCGACGTGGAGGCATGTGGATGTTCAAGGCACTGGTCGCCCGGCTGCTCATCGCCGCCGTCATGCTCACTCCTGTGGTCATGCTGATCGGGGGAGCGGTTCCCCCAGGGGTGTCCTGGACCTGATGTCCGTAGGGGGCCGCAATGCGTGATCTGCCGTGGCCTGCGAGGGTCTATCTGATCGCCGTGATCGGCGCGGCGGTCGCCCTCCTGGCGCGCAGCGTCATGGTCTCCGGGGCCCCCGTGGCCCCGGAGGACCTTGACGTCCTGCTGGTGCTCGCCCTGCTGTTCCTGGTGTGCGAGTCGATGCCGACGCTGCTCAACGTGGAGCAGTTCGCGGTGTCGGTCAGCTTCTCCGCCTCGCTGGCGGCGGTGGTGCTGATCGGCCCCGAGGGCGCCGCACTGGTGGGGCTGACCGCGATGGTGAGCGTGCGGCCCGGGCTGCCGCTGATCAAGCGGCTGTTCAACGGCGCGCAGTTCGCCATCTGCGGCTACGTGGCCGGGCGGGTCTACGAGGCGCTCCACGGCCAGGTCGGCGTGCCCCTGGTCAACGCGTTCGACGATCTCATCGGCCCCTACGCCGCCGCCATGGCGGTCTTCGTGCCGCTCAACATCGTGCTCACGCTGACCATGATCGGGCTGGCCACGCGGGTGCGGGCCACCGAGGTGCCGCTGCGCGGCATGGCCCAGTTCCTGCTGTCGTACCTGGGATACGGCACGTTCGGGCTGCTGGTGGCCGGGCTCTGGGCGACCGTGCAGTCGATCTCGGCGGTGCTGGTGCTGCTGCCGCTGTTCGTGGCGCGGTGGGCGTTCGGGCAGTATCACGCGCAGCAGCGCTCGTACGACGCCACGATCGCCGCGCTCTGCCAGGCCGTCGAGACGAAGGACTACTACACCCGGGGCCACTGCACGCGGGTCTCGCTCGCCTCCTCCATGATCGCTCAGGAGATCGGCATGGGCACCGAGCGCGTGCGGGCCATCCGCTACGCGGGCATGTTGCACGACGTGGGCAAGCTCGGAGTGCCCACCAAGGTGCTGCAGAAGGACGGGCCGCTCACCGAGGAGGAGTTCGCCGCGATCCAGCTCCACCCGATGCGGGGCCTGGAGATCGTGCGCGGCATCGGCTTCCTCGACGAGGCGTACGCCGGGATCATGCACCACCACGAGCGCCACGACGGCACCGGCTACCCGATGGGGCTGGCCGGTGACGAGATCCCCGAGTTCGCCAAGGTCATCGCGGTGGCCGACGCGTTCGACTCGATGACCTCCGACCGCTCCTACCGGGGCGCCAGGCCCGTCGCGGAGGCGCTCGACGAGCTGCGCAAGACCGCGGGCACCCACTTCGACCCCGTCATGGTCGCGGCCTTCATCCGCGTGCTCGACCGGGAGCCGTGGCAGCCGCCGCGCAAGGTCGACGCGCCGCCGCCCGACGAGACCCCGATCAAGGACCACGACGACCCGACCATGCCCATCGAGGTCGTGACCGGGCAATGATCACCACGGAGCGCCCGAGGCGCGCAGAACGCTCACTGAACACGGTCTTCCGCCGGCTCGACTCCGGCCAGCTGCTGCTCATCTGCGCGGCGGGGCTGGTCGCGATCGCGGGCGTCGCTCACACCGCCGCCGTCGGGCTCGACCGCACGGAGATCGCGGTCGGGTTCGGGGCGCTGATCGCGGTCGGCGAGCTGGCCAGGCTCACCATGCCGGGCAACAGGGAGGTCGCGCCCATCGGCGCGGCCGCCGCGCTGGGCTACACACTGCTGCTCGACCTCAGCCAAAACCCGCTGCGCCACTCCGCGCTGCAGGTCGTCGCCGTGATCGCGGTCGGCATGGCGGCCGGCGCGCTCCCGCACCTGGCCGTCGGCCGCCCGCCGCGGCTGGACGCGATGGCGCGGCGGCTGCTCACCGGCGCGCTGCTGGCCTTCGCGTTCCGGCCGCTGGCCGACCCGCTCTACCTGCTGACCAAACCGCCGACCAGCACCTGGTGGCCGGCGCTCGCGGTGATGGTCACGCTCATCGCGATCACCCTGCTGATCGACGTGCTGATCGCCGCGCTGCTGCGGGCCGAGCAGCTGCGCACCTCGTTCCGGGTGGCCGTGCGCGACGAGGTCAACATGGCCTTCCCGCTGGGCGCGGCCGTGGCCTCGTCGGGCGTGCTGCTCGCGCTGGCCACGCACAGCATGGACCTGGTGGCGCTGCTGGTGTTCGCGGCGCCGCTGCTCGTCACGCAGGTGGCCTTCCGGAAGTACGCCGGGATCCGCGCCACCTACCTGCAGACCGTCCGCGCGCTGTCGCGGGTCACGGAGGTCGGCGGCTACGTCGAGCCCGGCCATTCGCGCAGGGTGAGCCGCCTGGCCGTGGCGATCGGCAGAGAGCTGGGCATGGCCGAGCCCGAGCTGCTGGAGCTCGAATACGCCTCGCTGATGCACGACATCGGTCAGCTCTCGCTGCGCGACCCGATCCCCGGCGGCGCCACCGTGCTCACCGAGCCCGACCAGGCGCGGCGCATCGCCGAGCTGGGCGCCGAGGTGATCAGGCAGACCGGCGTGCTCGACCGGGTGGCCGACGTGGTGCGCCGCCAGTGCGATCCGATCACCGACGACCCGCCCCTGTCGAGCCGCATCATCAAGGTCGCCAACGCCTACGACGACCTGGTGGGGCCCTCGACCGACCGCGACCGCGCCGGGGCCGCGCTGGAGCGCATCCGGCTGTCGTCGGGCAGCGCGTACGATCCGCATGCGATCGAGGCGCTCACCCGGGTGATCGGCCGCGGGCGCGTCTAGTCCGTACAAGCGCTGTGGGGTTTTCGTCCGTTCACAATTGTGGGGTTCCTACAGATCATGATCGCCGGATCGGTGGTTTAGGGGGAAAGGAGCCGCGGCGGTCGCGGCCGTAGGGTGGTCGGCGTGCTTACTGAGACGCTCGGACCCGTTCTGATCGCCAATCGGGGGGAGATCGCGCGGCGGGTCATCCGTACGGTCAAGCGGCTGGGGCTGCGGGCCATCGCCGTCCACTCGGATGCCGACGGCGAGTTGCCGTTCGTGCGGGAGGCCGACGAGGCCGTGCTGATCGGTCCGGCCAGTCCCGCGCAGAGCTATCTCGACGCCGACAAGGTGCTGGAGGCGGCCCGCGCGACCGGTGCCAGGGCGATTCACCCGGGTTACGGGTTCCTCGCGGAGAACGCCGCGTTCGCCAGGGCCGTGATCGACGCCGGGCTGGTGTGGATCGGTCCCGCGCCCGAGGCCATCGACAGGATGGGCGACAAGATCAACGCCCGGAACCTCATGGAGAAGGCCGGCGTGCCGGTCGCCGCGGGCACCCGCGAGCCGGTCACCGACCTGTCGCAGGCGCTCAAGGCCGCCGACGCCATCGGCTACCCGGTCATGGTCAAGGCCGCGGGCGGTGGCGGTGGCATCGGCATGAGCGTGGCCCACGACGACGAGGGCCTGGGCAAGGCGTTCGAGCAGGCGGCCAGGGCGGCCGCCAGGTTCTCGGGAGACGCGCTCGACGGTCCGGCGGTGCTGCTCGAGCGCTACATCGAACGGGCCCGCCACGTCGAGGTGCAGATCCTCGGCCTGCCCGACGGCCGGGTCGTGGCGCTGGGCGAGCGTGACTGCTCGGTGCAGCGCCGCCACCAGAAGGTCGTCGAGGAGTCGCCGTCCCCGGGCATCACCCCCGAGCTGCGCGAGCGCATGCTGGCCGCCGCCGTGCGCGCCGGCGAGGCCGTCGGCTACCTCGGCGCGGGCACCGTCGAGTGCCTGGTCGACGCCGACGCGCAGGACTTCGTGTTCCTGGAGATGAACACCCGGCTGCAGGTGGAGCACCCGGTCACGGAGCTGGTCACCGGGCTCGACCTGGTCGAGCTGCAGCTGCGCGTGGCGGCCGGCGAGAGCCCCGAGGTGCGGCCCGCGACCACCGGGCACGCGATCGAGTTCAGGGTCTACGCGGAGGATCCCCAGCGGTTCTTCCCCGGGCCTGGCACGATCACCGCATGGGTCGAACCGGACGGAGAGGGCGTACGCGTCGACTCCGGCTATGCGGCCGGCAACACGGTCACCCCGTTCTACGACCCGCTGATGGCCAAGCTCTGCGTCCACGGCGAGACCCGCGCCGACGCGCTGGAGAAAGGGCGCAAGGTCGTGGCGGCCTTCGTCGTCGAGGGGCCCAAGAACAACCTGCCGTTCTGCGCGGAGCTGCTGAACAACGCGGAGTTCGTCACCGGCGACTATGACACTGGACTTGTCGGCCGGATGCGAGCCTAAGGTGAGTACATTGACGACAGATGGGAGTCCCGGTGGCTGAGGTACGCGCTGAGATGGTGGCGAACGTGTGGAAGGTCGTCGTCAAGGAGGGTGACACCGTTTCCGACGGCGACACGCTGGTCATCCTCGAGTCCATGAAGATGGAGATCCCGGTGCTCGCCGAGGACGACGGCGTGGTGGCGCAGCTCAAGGTGGCCGAGGGCGAAGTGATCCAGGAAGGCCACCTGATCGCGGTCATCGAGTAGATTGTTGCGCTCTCGCCAGGAACCTGGCGCGGTCGACCACGACGCGTTCGATCGTGCCGCGGCCCACGACGGTGTGTTTGTCGTGGGCCTCGAAGGCGAAGACCAGCCGTCGCCCGTCGACCTCGGTCAACTCGACGCCGATCTGCACGTGCGTGCCCAGCGGGCTGGCGGCCAGGTGTTCGAGCGTGACCCTGGTGCCGACCGACGTCTCGCCCGGCGCGAGGTGCTTCTCCACGGCCCGTACGGTCGCCGTCTCGGCCAGCGCGAGCAGCCGGGGAGTGGCGAGCACGGGCACGTCCCCGCTGCCGAGCCTCTTCGCGGTGTCCTCCATCTCGACCATGATGAGCAACTGGGCGCGGAGACCGGGAGCGAGCGTCATGGGGGCCAGCCTACGGT
This sequence comes from Nonomuraea sp. NPDC005650, assembly GCF_040605375.1. Classification (NCBI taxonomy): domain Bacteria; kingdom Bacillati; phylum Actinomycetota; class Actinomycetes; order Streptosporangiales; family Streptosporangiaceae; genus Nonomuraea; species Nonomuraea sp. NPDC005650. Next base: position 103,438 of record NZ_JBEXCR010000040.1, on the reverse strand, counting down.
GGACCGAATTCGGTGCCTCGCTAATGGGCCCGCTGACTTCCCGGAAACGCGGACAAGTGCGTGCATAAGGCCCCAGGATAGGGTGTGTACGGCTTAAGACATTTGAGTGGCATGTGAGACAGGTGAGTCGTACACTCTCTGAGTTCCGTGACCACTGTGTGACCTGACCGCGACCAAAGTTCGCTTTGTTGGAGAGCCGCGGGGTGCAAGAGGTTACTGGTGTAGGGGGGTAGCGGGGGAGTCATGGTGGCCCAAGGGACGACGCTGGCGGGGCGGTATCGGCTGGATACCCGCATCGGCGCCGGCGGCATGGGCGAGGTGTGGCGCGGAGAGGACATCGTCCTGGCCCGCACCGTCGCCGTCAAGGTGCTGCTTCCCGGCCGTACGCAGGACCCTGGGTTCGTCGCTCGCTTTCAGGGGGAAGCGCGGGCGATGGCCACGATCAATCATGCCGGGGTCGTGGACGTCTACGACTACGGTGTCAGCGGAGACACCGTCTACCTGGTGATGAAGTTCGTCGACGGGGAGCCGCTCGACCGGTTGCTGGCCAGGCTGGGGCGGATCCCGCCACAGGCGGCCATGGAGCTGATCGCGCAGGCCGCGTCGGCGCTGCAGGCCGTGCACGATCGGGGGATCGTGCACCGCGATGTCAAACCGGGCAACCTGCTCGTCCAGCGCGACGGCACGCTGGTGCTGACCGACTTCGGCATCGCCCGCTCCGATCTGGCCAACCGGCTGACCGACGCCGGCATGGTGCTCGGCACGGCCGCCTACTGCGCCCCCGAGCAGGCCGAGGGCGCCCCTGTCACGCCCGCGGTCGACATTTACGCGCTCGGCGTGGTCGCGTACGAGTGCCTGGTGGGGCAGCGGCCGTTCGACGGCGACAGCGCGGTCACGATCGCGCTCAAGCACATCCGCGAGGCCCCGCCGCCGCTGCCCGCCGACATCCCCCAGGCCGTGCGCACGCTGGTCGAGGTCGCGCTGTCCAAGGACCCGGCCAGGCGCTACCCGACCGCCAGGGCCATGAGCGAGGCGGCCAAGGCCATCGCCAGCGGGCAGACGCCCGCCGCGCTCCCCGAGCAGCCGGTGCTGTCCACCGGGGCCACCATGGCGCCGCCGGTGGACGCGTACCAGACGGGTGCCCACCAGGCGCGTCCCGCCGAAGAGACGACCACCGTGACCGAACGGCGCCCGGGCGGCCGTCGCGCGGCCAAGGCGCCGCGCAGGACCGGGCTCATCGCGGGCATCGCCGTCGCGGCCGTGCTCGGCGCGGGCGCCACCGCGGTCGCGCTGACGGGCATGACCACCACGGGCGAGCCCACACCGACGAGCACCACCTCTCAGATGGCCGACGGCTCGCAGAGCAGCCCCAAGGTCACCAAGCCCAAGCCCACGAAGATCAGGACCCCCTCGGAGGAGCCGACCCCGGACCCCGAGCCGACGACCACGAAGCCGAGGCCCACGGAGACCGAGGAGCCCAAGCCGCCGACGAAGACGCCCTCCAGCACGCCGAGCGTCACCAGGACGCCGTCCAAGACCCCCACGAGCTCCCCGACGCCGAGCGTCAAGAGAGTACGCATGCCCAAGGTGGTCGGGTTGCCGTTCCAGCAGGCGCAGGAGATGGTCGAGGCGGCCGGCTTCGAGGAGATCATCCCCGACGACCGGACCGCCACCTCCAACGGCATGCGCTGTGGCAAGATCACCCGGACCACGCCGAGCGGTGGGACGGTGCAGGACGTGACCAAGCCGGTCACGCTGGTCGTCATCGACGGCGTCTGCCCGGAGGACAGCACAGGCAGCCCCTCGCCCAGTGCCACGCCCAAGTCGTAGCTCTCACACCCCCGTGGTGGTGCGGGGATAGGCGATCTGCGGGTCGGTGGCGATGTTCACCATGTACGGGATGCCGGAGTCGAACGCCCTGCGCAGTGCCGGCCCGATCTCCGACGGCTTGGTGACCAGCTCGCCACCTCCGCCGAGCGCGGTCACGACCTGGTCGTAGCGGCACTGCGGCTGGAGCTCGGCGGCCACGTCGTAGCCGTACAGGAACTGCATGGGGTGCTTCTCCAGGCCCCAGATGCCGTTGTTGCCGCAGACCATGACGACGGGCAGCTTGTGGCGTACGAGGGTGTCGACGTCCATGAGCGAGAACCCGGCGGCGCCGTCGCCCAGCAGCAGCACCACCTGCGAGGACGGCCGGGCCAGGCGGGCGGCGACCGAGTAGCCGAGGCCGGTGCCGAGGCAGCCGTACGGGCCGGGGTCGAGCCAGTTGCCCGGCTGCTTCGGCTCGACGTACTTGCCCGCGTAGGAGACGAAGTCGCCGCCGTCGCCGATCACCACGGCGTCGTCGGCCAGGACCTTGCCCAGCTCGCCGTACACGCGCATGGGGTGGATCGGGTCGGAGCCGGAGGCCAGCAGCTCGGCGTCGCCCGCGATGGCCGCGGCGGCCGTGTCGGCCAGCTTCGACACCCAGGAGGCGTACGCGTCGGGCTTGACCCCGGCGTCGCCGCAGGCGGTGCCGAGGCTCCAGAACACCACGGACAGGTCGCCCGCGGCGGACGCGACCGGCCGCATGTGGGTGGCCAGCTGGGACGGCGCGTCGGCGATGTGCACGACGCGGGCCAGCGCGTCCTTGCTGCCGAACCAGCCGTAGTTCAGGCGGAAGTCGAGCGGCGTGCCGATCACGATGACCAGGTCGGCCTGCTTGAACGCCAGGCTGCGGGCCCGCGTGACCAGCAGCTCGTGGCCCGAGGGCAGGATGCCGCGGCCCTGGCCGTTGGGGATGACCGGCAGCCGCCACGTCTCGGCGAAGTCGCGCGCGGCCTCCTCGGCCCGGTCCATCCACACGTCGGAGCCGTAGACGAGCACGGGCCGCTCGGCCTCGGCCAGCAGCCGCGCGATGGCGGCCAGGTCGTCGGGGTCGGGTTCGAGCGGCGACGGCGTCTGCGTCCGCACCTCGTGCTCGGGCGAGGGGGAGAACAGGTGGTCCATGTAGAAGTCGAGGAAGACCGGGCCGCGGTGGGGGGCGACCGCGGTGCGGAAGGCCATCTCGACGTCCTGGCCGACGGACTCGGCGCCGGTCGCGGTGAACGACAGCTTGGTGATCGGCTTGAGCAGCGGCGGGTGGTCCAGCTCCTGGAGGGCACCGCTGCCCCAGCGCGCCTGGGGCGCCCGGCCGCCCATGACGACGACGGGGGAGCCGTTGAAGTGGGCGGTCGCGACGCCGCTGACGCCGTTGGTGATGCCGGGGCCCGCGGTCAGCACGGCCAGGCCCGGTTTTCTGGTCAGGCGGGCCGTCGCCTCGGCGGCGAAGACCGCGCTCTGCTCGTGGCGTACGTCGAGGATGCGCATGTCCTCGTGTACGGCGCCGTCGTAGAGGGGGAAGACGTGCCCTCCCGACAGCGTGAACATGGTCTCGACGCCGTAGGCCTTGGAAACGGCGACGGCGGCGTCACCGGCGTGCTTCGCAGACTCCATGCCGGGAACTTACAACTTACCGAAGGTCCCCAGAAAGCCTCGACCCTCAAATCAGGTCGAGGATGGATGCGATCCCCGTCAGGGGAGGACCTTGCGGAGCGAGGGACCAGAAGCGGCCGTAAATGATGGCGCGGTTGACGCACCCGGTGACCAGGTGGGCAATCGCGGAGAGCACGTGCCTGCCGCTCCGGTATTCCGCTTTCTGGCTCGTGGACCAGGCGATAGTATGTTCGAACTGATGTGGTGTGAGATGCTGATGGGGGAGGTGTTTCACACGTGCTGGCGGGCCGGAAGTACCGGTTGGAGTTCGACTTCGGCCAAAAGTTGTTCGCCGAGCGGCTGGGCGGCATCTGCCGCAGCGTGTGGAACACCGGTCTGGAACAGCGCCGTGCCTATCGACGCCGGGACGCGTTCATCGGCTACGCCGAGCAGTGTCGTCAGCTTGCCGAGGCCAAGGCCGACCCGGATTGCGCTTGGCTGGCCGAGGCGCCCGCGCAGGTCATCCAGCAGACGCTGAAAGACCTGGACGAGGCGTGCCGCAGGCACGGCACCTGGAAGGTGCGGTGGAAAGTGCGGGCGAGGTGGCGGCCGTCGTTTCGATTCCCGACGGCACAGCAGATCCCGATCCAGCGGATCAGCCGCACGTGGGGGCGGGTGTTCCTGCCGAAGTTCGGGTGGGTGAAGTTCCGCCTGTCCCGCCCCCTGGGCGGCAGGGTGAAGTCGGCGACCGTGGCCCGCGACGGCAGGCACTGGTTCATCAGCTTCCTAGTGGACGACGGGCTTGCCGAGGTGAGTGAACACGCTCGTCCCGGTCGGCATGTGGGAGTGGACCGGGGGGTTGTCACCGCCGCGGTCACCAGTGACGGGGAGTTCTTCGACCGCCGTCACGCCGATGAGAGGAGTGTGTCGTCGATGGCGCCGCCGACGGTCACGACCGGCGACGCTCCCGGCGACACGGGGTTTCTCACGGCGGGTGAGGCGAGGCGGTATGTGCGACTGCAACGACGGCTCGCGCGTTCGAAGAAGGGGTCGAACCGGCGTAAGCAGGTGGTCCGGGCACTGGGGGATCTGATGCGGCGAGCGTGGTGGCGGCGTGCGGACTTCAACGCCCAGGCCGCGCACCGGCTCACCCGCGACTACGCGATCGTCACGCTGGAGAAGCTGAACATCCGGGCGATGACAGCGTCTGTCGCGCCGAGACCCGACCCTGGCACGCCGGGCGCGTACCTTGCTAGCGGGCGCGCGGCGAAGGCCGGGCTGAACAGATCGATCGTGGACAAGGCCTGGTACGGACTGGAGACCGCGTTGCGGTCCAAGGCCCGCTACACCGGAACCGACATCCGAGTCGTTGATGCCGCGTACACGTCAATGACCTGCTCGAACCCGGACTGCGGGAAGGTGGACGCGAAGAGCCGCGAGAGCCAAGCGGTCTTTCGATGCACCTCCTGTGGGCATGTCGAGCACGCCGACGTGAACGCTGCCAAGAACATCAAAGCCAGAGGACAGACGGCCGGGCCGGTCGTGTCAGGGCGTGGAGACCCGACCGGGTCGGTGAAGCGTCAAGCGCCCCGTACCACAGTTCGCGGCTCCCACGCCGCAGGCTGCCGCGTGAGCGGCACGGGAATCCCCGTCAGCTTCAGGCCGGGGAGCGAGTCAACAACCAGTCACCAGAGTGATCTTAAGGATCTTCAGTCGCAGCAGACGGACACCCTGCCCTTCGGCGCCTTCGCGACGATCTTCCGCAGTGACGCGGGGTTCCGGTCGACGTCGATCTCGGTGTCGACCCCCTCCGCCGTCACGTCGTAGACCGTCGTCGGCAGGTCGAGGTTGACGTTGCCCACCGTCCGCACCACTGCTTTGACGGACGTGGGAGCGCTGATGAACGACAGATCGACGTTCCCCGAGCCGATCTCCACGTCGGCCCCCTCGACGTCGAGCCCCCTGGCATCGACATTGCCCGTGCCGCTCCTGGCCCAGATGGCGCCGGAGAGGTTCCTGACGTTGACGTCGCCGGCGACGGTGGACAGGCGCACCTTGCCGAAGAGATCGCTGACGTCGAGTATGCCGTTGCCCGTGCCTGCCTCCAGGTCGATCTCCGGCGGCACGAAGATCACGTAATCGGCCATGCAGATGGGGCCAGTTGGCTGCTCCTCACCTGGGCAGACGGCGTCGAGCCGCAGGGTGCTGGAACGGGAGTCCCAATCCTCGGTGATGGTCGGCCGGTCCCTCGACCAGCGCAGCGACCTCGCGATGAGCAGCTCGCCGGCCTTGCCCGGCAGGATGGTCAGGTCGACCTGGGTGCCCTTGCCCGTCTTGATGCGCAGGTTCTTCTGCTCGAAGGCGATGGACCTCTGCGTGCGCTCCTCCGGAATGCTGGCCCGCGCGAACCCGCGCCAGAGCCCCAAGGTGGAGATCAGCAGCGCGATCACGGTCGCCACCGCGCCCGCCGCCAGCCAGGCGACTCTCACGGCAGGCTCCTGATCTTGAGGAACTGCAGGACGGCCAGCACGCGCCGGTGGTCGCCCTCGGCCGGTGACAGGTCGAGCTTGGCGAAGATGTTGCCGATGTGCTTGCCCACCGCCCCTTCGCTGAGCACCAGGGCCTGGCCGATGCCGGCGTTGGACCGGCCCTCCGCCATCAGCTTGAGCACCTCGTGCTCCCTGGGCGTGAGCCGTTCGAGCGGGTCGCTGTTGCCGCGCAGCAGGAGCTGGGCCACCACCTCGGGGTCGAGCGCGGTGCCGCCGGCGGCCACCCTGCGCAGCGCGTCGATGAACTCCGTCACGTCCGCCACCCGGTCCTTGAGCAGGTAGCCGACCCCGCCCGTCGCGGCCGAGGCGAGGAGCTGGGCGGCGTAGCGCTCCTCGACGTACTGCGAGAGCACCAGGACGGGCAGGCCCGGCTGCTGGCGGCGCAGCACGAGCGCGGCCCGCAGGCCCTCGTCGGTGTGCGTGGGCGGCATCCTGACGTCCGTGATGACCAGCTCGGGCTTGTGCTCCTCGGCCGCCCGCAGCAGCCCCTCCGCCTCGTCCACGGCCGCCACGACCTCCATGCCGGAGGCGCCCAGGAGCCTGATCAGCCCCTCGCGCAGCAGTACGGAGTCCTCGGCGAGCACTACTCGCACGGCAGATCCACCTCGATCGTCGTAGGGCCGCCCAGCGGGCTGGACAGCCGGAGCGACCCGTCCACCGAGTCGATCCGCTGGGCCAGGCCGCGCAGCCCCGTGCCGCCGTCCAGCCGGGCGCCGCCGCAGCCGTCGTCGTACACGAGCATGTGCAGGCGGTCGCGCTCGCGCCGCACGCTCACCTCGGCCTTGGTGGCCGCCGCGTGCTTGGCGATGTTGGTCAGTGCTTCGGACACGATGAAGAAGGCCACCGCCTCGATGGTCGGACTTGCCCGCCGCTCGATGTCGACGTGGAGTTTCACGGGGAACGGCGCGCGGGCCGCGACGCCGGACAGCGCCGCGTCCAGGCCCTGGTCGTTCAGTACGGCCGGATGCAGGCCCCGTACGAAGTCGCGCAGCTCCTTGAGCGCCTGCTTGGCCTCCTCGTGCGCCTGCGCGATGGCCTCGCGGGCCGGCTCGGGCAGGTCGGTCAGGGTGGCCCTGGCCAGGCCGAGGTTCATGGCCAGCGAGACGAGCCGCTGCTGGGCGCCGTCGTGCAGGTCACGCTCGATCCTGCGCCGCTCGGCGTCGGCCGCGTCGATGACCCCCGCCCGGCTCTCCGTCAGCGTCTCGATCCGCTGGCCCAGCTCCGAGCGGCTGGGCCCGAGCAGCGTACGCGCCACCGACAGGTCCAGCGCCGCCATGCCGCGCGCCAGCACCGGCGCGAGCAGCAGCAGCACGAGCCCGATCGCCATGAAGACCAGCACGACCTTCCCGTCCCTGAGGTCGAACTCGAACTCCAGCGGCGGGGGCTGCAACTTCCGCGGCAGGAACGCCAGCAGCCCCACGATCGCCCCACCCCACGCGATCGCCACCAGGAACGCGCCCACGGCCCCCACGAACGGCGACAGCAGGTGATAGCTGATCTGCCGCCACGTGGCCGGGCTGCGCCAGCTGCTCGGGGAGACCACGGGCGGGATGCGCGCACCCAGGAACGCCTCGAACCTCGACCGCTGCACCCTCGTGAACAGCGGCACGCTCCGCATCAGCAGGGGCGGCGACACGGCCAGGACGAGCGTCAGCCCGCCGAGCAGCACGGCGACCGGCAGACCGATCATCACGTGGGCCGTGTCGAGCCACGCCCGCGCCGACCACGGACGGGGGACCTTCATGCCCTCAACGGTATTGAGCAGCGGGGGAGACACGAAATAGCCCTGGTGTGCCGATGAATGGTGGGGTTTTCCCCACCCTCAAAGCGGGCGGGGGTTTTCCCCGCCATCAAAGCGCCGCCTTGAACCCGGCCGGATCGAAAGAGCCCCCCAACATCGCACCCAACCCTCTCCGCGCCACCTCGGCGAACTCCTCCCTACCCAACCCCCCGGCCCCCTCCGGCAGCACCCCGGCCAGCGGCCGCGCGGCCAGCATCTCGAGGTCGCACACGCAACTCCGCTCGACGATCCCGGGCTCACCGGGCCAGCGCCCGATGACGATCCCCGTCGGCTCCAGCCCCCTGTTGGCCATCGCCTCCAGGGTGAGCGCGGTGTGGTTCACCGCCCCCCGCCCGGGCCGGACCACGACGACCACCTGCGCGCTCAGCGCCCGGGCCAGATCCCCGATGGTCCCGCCGTCCTCGTCGAACCGCTCCAGCAACCCCCCGGTGCCCTCCACGACCACCATCCGATTGCTCTCGGCGAGCTCCCGTACGAGCAGCTCCACCTCGGCCAGGGACACGGGCGGCACCCCGGCGACCCGGGCGGCGGCGGCAGGCGGCAGCGGCTCGGCGAACCGCCGTACCTCAAAGGTCGTGCTGACGCCGGCCAGCCGGATCACCTGATCCACATCCCCGGCCTCCCCTGGCGCGACCCCGGTCTGCGCGGCCTTCACCACGGCCACGGACGCCCCACGCCCTCTGGCCAGCACCGCGAGCGCCGCCGTCACGACGGTCTTGCCGACCCCGGCATCGGTACCTGTGACGACGAGAACACTCACGTGACCAGCCTAGACGCGGTGCCCGCTCAACCCGGGCTCTCATCGGGCCTCGCCGTGCAAGATCTGCTCGAAGGTATGTCTGGCGGCTGCGCTCAAGGTCCACGAGGTTTCGTGGACGGTCCGCTTGTCGCGGTCGGTACGGCGGACGAATCCCAGGCCAGCGGCACTGCACAGCTCGTACGTCGTCCCGCTGCATTCGCAGGTGTGCGAGACCACGCGGATGCGCGACGCCCGGCGGTCTGGTTGGTACCAGGTCAATACCAGGTGGCCCGGCAGGGGCGGCGCGGCGTGCGGGCCGTGGAAGTCAGGAATCTCGCCCGCCATCTCAGCAGATCCTTCCTTCGAAGATCTCGACGAGGTTCTTGAGTGCGATGTCGACGCGGGCCATGACGAGTTCGCGGATGTGATCGCCGCCTGGAGGCAGCCGGTATCCGTGCTTCTCGAGAACGGCTCGGATCTCGGCTGTCAGGCGAGGATCGAATCGTAGGTCTGTGGTTCTGTTTGCAGCCACGGGCCGGACCTCCATTGTCCGATCAAGGGCCCGACCAGCAGGGCCTGTTGGTGGGACCCCGACTTCGAGGACCGAGGGATGACGACATGGTAGCCGACCCGGCCAGGGCTGGCCATGGCAGGGCCTGCCTATCTTGGGATAATCCTGGCCGCCTAGCCTTCAAATCGTGAGAATCGATCCGGATGGGCTGCGAGCGCCCTACCTCCAGCTTGCGGACGCGCTCCGCGCCCGCATCGAGGCAGGCGAGATCCCACCTGGCCGCAAGGTGCCATCTCAGACGGAGTTGGAAGAAGAATCCGGCCTGTCCCGGAACACCGTGAAGAAGGCGCTCGACGTACTCAAGAACGAGGGTCTTCTGATCACCGCGCCTGGACGCGGCCTGTTTGTCGCCGAACGTCACGACACCAAACCGGCCTGATGCCGAGGGCTTGTGGCCGTCGGAGTTCTCTGATCGGCCAGACCCAGTAGCTATGCCAGTACTTGAGGCATTTACCTGTATTGCCCGCTGTGTTTAACTCCCGCCCTGTAACCCACACCCTCTGGGAGGAGACCCATGGGGGAGTTCGTTGGGATCGACCCCGGTAGAGCCGATCAGCTCATCCAGCAGATGGAAGCCGGCAAGAGAGTCCTGGCCAGCACGCGACCTGGACTCGAAGCGGCCATCGACGAGGCGAGGGAGGCATGGACCGGCCAGCAAGGCGTAATCGTCATGCACAGGTCCTGGGCGTTCTTCGACGAGAACCAGCGAGACCTCAAATGGCGGATCGACACGATCCGGCGCATGGTTCCGAGCGGGGCACAAGGTCTGGTCACCGTGTTCTTCACCTTCGCCACCGAGTCCGAGGCTGCCCAGCAGGGAAAGAGAGACGCCGCGACCATTTCCGAGGCGCTCAAGCGGCACGATGTCGAGACCACTGTGGAGAGCTGGCACAAGGTAGCCGATGCGCTGGCGGCTACCGGCGAGAAGGTCGACGATCCCGCTTACGCGGCTGCTTTGCTGGGAGCGCTGGGTCCGGACACGTTCCGGGCCACGTTTATGCATTGGATGAGGGACAAGGGACCGGCTGTCATGCAAAGAGGCGTGCCGCCGGGCACTCTTGAGCAGGCCCAGGACACCCTCGGCCTGCTCGCCCGGGCCTACAGCAGCGCGGGAGGTGCCGGGCGATTGGGTGATGAGTGGCGCGAAAAGCTGGTGGAAACAACCGAACCTAGTGTTCTGACCTCGCTGCTCACGCTGGCCAAGCAGTCTGGCACTTTCCTCAACCAGGTGGCCACGCGCCTCCTGAGCCGCCACCTTGCCGCCGAGTCCTCGGCTGGGCAGAACTGGAACTTGAACGCCCTGGTAGAGGCCTACGACGCAGACCCCCAGCCGCTGCAGAGCCTGCTTGCCGAGAACAAGCAGGTCGCGGGCTGGTTGCTGCATCCGGGACGATTTCGTACGACCGGAATCTCCGGTTTCGAAGAGAGGCTGGCAGGAGTGCTGGACAAGGCGTTGAAACCAGGTGCCGGCGTAGCCGACCTGCGTGACCGAGCGTGGCTCAACCTCATCAACGGCCTCGGCGCCGAAGACACTCCATGGATCGGCGGTCAATGGGGAACCTTCAAGGACTCGCCGGTCAGCCGCACATTGGCCGAGAACGTAACGCCTTACCTTGACCAACTCGCCCGTGGCCAAGCCAAGCTCTCTTCGCCGGATCTCGTCACACTGCATCCAACTCCTCCCTGGGACAACCTCGATCCAAGCGTGGCTTCCCGGTTCATGGGGGCGTTGATGCAGGACAAAGCGGCGGCGAGCGCTCTGATGATGGCATCACACGACTACACGGTTGGTCTGGACATTGGGCGCTTCCGGCCGTTCGGGGATGAGAGTACGCAGGCGGAGTACACGTCGCGGACCGCTTTGGCGGGCGGGTTGGCGAATCTGGTGCTTAGCGGGTCCACGCAGGCAGAGTGGAGCGACGACGAGTACGCGGAGTGGCTCGCGGACACCATGACCTTGCCCATCGACTGGCTCTCGAACAAGTACTGGCCGATCAACGATCCAACGACGGCCACGGTTCGGGACAAGGGCTTGGACGACACCAAGAACGTGTTCAAGGACATGATCACGGGGTACTTCGACGAAAAGACCCCAGAGAACGCGAGAAAGGTTGCCGACCAGATCGCGGTGCAGCAGGCTCGGTTGGTTTTCGAATCGCTGGAGCAGTATGGCCAAAAGCCGCTGACCATCTATCAACAGGATGAGGTGCGCATGGCCTTCCGCGGAAGACTCTACAACGGACTGGTTGATGCGCTAGAAAAGCGAGGCGGGTAAGGATGACAATGCCGACGCAGGGCGAGCTGTTCCGGAAGGCCGCCGACAAGGAACTCCTTGCCACCGCCTTCACCCGTTATGCGGAGAATCTGAGCGAGGTTTTCCATGGACACCTAGTAAATCCACGGCATATCGACGCGTTCTGGAAAGGGCCAGCTGCGGATCATTTCACGGCCCAGGCCATGCAGTTGGTACGCGAGATCGGTCAGCTTCGAGAGGCGTGCACGACAACGGCCGACCATCTGCGCAAACAAGCCCAGCTGTTGCGCAGTGAGGCGGCCCAACTGTCGAGCTGACTACAGGAGTGAGTCTCCCTTCGGGTTAGCCGCCGCGCTCGTAGCAGCTGGTCTTTCCGACGATCATGATGTTGGGGTTCTGTCCATTGCGCACGGTCACCAAGAATGTAATTCCTGCCCGCGAGTTCTGCGACAACGTCACGCCCAGATTCTCATCGCGGAGATCCAGTTCGTCCGCGATTTTGTCATAGCCCAAGCTTTCCAGCTTGCCCAGCATTAAGCCGGCCGAATTACTCGGTGAATTCACGTCCGGCGGAGGATTGAAATCGCCCTGCGCCCGGAAGAACCGCTGAACTTGGCCTTGTAGACACCCGACTTCGCTGTCTTTGTCCGCGCGTTCGGTCACGGTTACCGTTCCTGCGGCGGTCAACTCCCGGGACGCCACCAACTTCTCGCCGTCGGCAACGAGCTGTGCCGCCGCCGCCTTCAGCGTGGGTCTCTCGGACTCTGCCGAGCAGGCTGACATGACGGCGAGGCACGTAAGCAACGCAGCAACAGATATACAACGGCCACGAAGTCGCACGTCCCGGACCCTACCGAATCCTCACCCTGTCGTATATGCGCTATGCCGATTGCGGTTTCATCCGTTGGCCGGCCGAGACTTCAGGCTTGGACAGAGTTGCTGATCCTCCGGCCCGGCTCCTCAGCCTACGCGCCTGGCCATACGACCACGTGGGCCCACTGCCTCACAGGCCGCTCCGCCCAGCCACTGGAACACCCATTGGTAGGCCCGAGAAACTCTACGGCCGCCGCAGGCGGGTGACGAACTTGTACCGGTCGCCGCGGTAGAGGGACTGGGCCCACTCGACGGGGTTGCCGTCGGCGTCGAAGGCGTGGCGGGTCAGGAGGAGCATGGGGAGGCCGACGTCGACGCCGAGGGCCTTGGCGTCGTACGGGGTGGCCAGGACGGTCTCGATGATCTCTTCGGCGTCCGTGAGCCGGACGTTGTAGGCGTTGTGCAGCGTCTCGTACAGGGACGCGTGGACCTCGAGCTCCCGCCGCAGCCGGGGGAAGCGGCGCGCGGACAGGTGGGTGGTGTCGATGGAGACCGGTTCGCCGTTGGCCAGCCGGAGGCGGTGGATGCGCAGCACGCGACCGCCGGGGTTGATGGCCAGGCGCCTGGCCAGGGCCTCGTCGGCGGTGATGTAGCCGATCTCGAGTATCTTCGTGTCCGGTTCGAGGCCCGCCGTGCGCAGGTCGCCGATGTACGAGGTGAGCTGCAGCACCTGCGCCACCTTCGGCTGGGCCACGAACGTGCCCTTGCCCTGGATGCGCAGCAGCCGGCCCTCCACCACGAGCTCGGTCAGCGCCTGCCTGACCGTGGTGCGGGAGGTCTCGAACCGTACGGCGAGCGTGCGCTCCGGCGGCAGCGCCGTGCCCGCGGGCAGGGTCTTCGTGAGCTCCAGCACGCTGCGTTTGACGTCGTAGTACTTCGGTACGCGGGGGCTGTCGTCTGTCACGCGCTCACCTTCACTTCTGCCACGGCGGTGAGGGCGTGTCTGATCACCGCGAGATCATCGGAACTCACATCGGCCCCAGCGGTCAACAGCCGACTGTGACGGCAGACCGGCACCGGGCGGGTACGGTTGCCGGCACGCACGGATCCGGGCAGCTCAGGCTGATTGTGAAGGATATCCACAGCGGCGAGCGCGATCGCAACCGAGGCCGGTCCGTGAGCCGTGTCGCGGCGGAACCACCTGCCCGTGTCGATCACCTCCGAATCGCCCGTCTGCGGTTCGGGCAGCTCTCATGGTGTGACGGTTCTCACAATATGAGATTCCCGATATGTCGAGTTGGGTGCACGATGCCGTATCTGCCGTCACTGTGCGAATGAGCGGGTGTGCGGCTTCGTCATGCGGAGTCCTGCCCGCGCATTCGGGCGCGCATTCAGCCAGGGAGCCGGTTTGGTTGTTGCGGGGAAAAGCACGCATGATGCACCTGTGCCGACTCTCAGCGACCTCGTAGCCCGCCACACCGCCCTCGACGAGGCGGATCTCGACTGGCTGCACTCGCTGGTCTCCGACTGGCAGCTGCTGGCCGACCTGTCGTTCGCCGATCTCATCCTGTGGGCGCCGCTGCTGGGCGAGAGCGGGTGGATCGCGATCGCGCAGATGCGCCCGACCACCGGCCCCACCGTCTACCACGACGACATCGTCGGCAGCGTCGCCGCCAAGGGCGAGCGCCACCTGATCGACACCGCCTGGAACGAGCGCCGCATCTGCCGCGAGGGCGACCCCGACTGGTCCACGGGCGTGCCGGTGCGCGAGGAGACCATCCCCGTGCGGCGGACCGTCGAGGGCGGCGAGGGGCGGTTCCTGGCGGTGATCCAGCGCTCCACGAACCTCTCCTCCGCCCGCACCCCGTCCCGCCTGGAGCTGACCTATCTCCAGAGCGCCTCCGACCTGGCGCAGATGGTGGCCGAGGGCCGGTTCCCGTTCTCGGGCGAGGAGCCGATCCTGGTGCGCTCGCCGCGCGTCGGCGACGGCCTGCTGCGGCTCGACCGGGCCGGGCGCGTCACGTACGCCTCGCCGAACGCCCTGTCCGCCTACCGGCGGCTCGGCCTGCACGCCGACCTGGTCGGGGCCGAGCTGGGCCGGGTCACCGCGACGCTCTGCTACTCCGACGAGCCGATCAACGAAGACCTCATGATCGTGGCCAGCGGGCGCGCGGCCAAGGAGACCGAGGTCGAGTCGGGCGGCACGATCGTGCAGCTCAGGGCCATCCCGCTGATCGTCGGCGGCGGCCGCATCGGCGCGCTCGTGCTCATCAGGGACGTGACCGAGCTGCGGCGCCGCGAGCGCGAGCTGATGACCAAGGACGCCACGATCCGCGAGATCCACCACCGGGTGAAGAACAACCTGCAGACCGTCGCCGCGCTGCTGCGCCTCCAGGCCAGACGGCTGCAGGTGCCCGAGGGCCGGGAGGCGCTGGAGGAGGCGGTGCGCAGGGTCGGGTCGATCGCGATCGTGCACGAGACGCTGTCCCACGCGCCCGAGGAGTTCGTGGACTTCGACGAGATCGCCGACCGGGTGTTCGCGATGGCGGGGGAGGTGTCGGCCGCGGAGGTGGGCGTCATGCCGCGGCGCGTCGGCGGCTTCGGCGTGCTGCCCTCGCTCATCGCCACGCCGCTGGCCATGGCGCTGACCGAGCTGCTGCAGAACGCGATGCAGCACGGGCGGCCCAAGCGGCTGGAGGTGGTGGTCGAGCCCACGCTCGACCGGCTCAACGTCACGGTGTGGGACGACGGCCGCGGGCTTCCTGAGGGCTTCGACCTCGACAGCTCCACCAGCCTGGGGCTGCAGATCGTCCGTACGCTGGTCGAAGGGGAGCTTTCCGGCCGGCTGTCCATCGAGCCGAGGCTCGGAGGGGGTACGGAGGTCACGCTGTCGATCCCGCTCCCGGCGGCCTGATCCCGGTCCGTACGCGTCCGCCGGGGTTCGACGGGAGTACGGGGGCCCGGCGCGTCGGGTGCGGGCACGTCGAAGGGCGGCGGTGCGTCGGCCGAGGTGACGGCTGGGGCGGTGGCGCGTCCGGCGGGTGGCGCGGCGGCCGGCGGCGACGCATCGGGCGGGGAGGGGTGCGGCGGCGCGCGAGCCGATCGGGGCTCGGGCGTCGCGGGGTCAGCTGAAAGTCGCGGTCAGACGAGTCGCGGTCAGATGAGAGGTCGCGGTCAGGTAAGAGGTCGCGGTCAGATGAAGGTGGCGGGTCAGGCGGTGAGGCGGGCGCGGTGGCGAGCGGTGCGGCGCTTGAGAGCGCGGCGCTCGTCCTCGCTGAGGCCACCCCAGACGCCGGCGTCCTGCCCGGACTCCAGCGCCCACTTCAGGCAGGCTTCGACGGCCGAGCAGGAACGGCAGACCTGCTTGGCTTCTTCGATCTGCATGAGTGCCGGGCCGGTGTTGCCGATCGGGAAGAACAGCTCGGGGTCCACGTCACGGCAGGCAGCTCGGTGGCGCCAGTCCATGCGTCCACTCCTTAGTAGATGGAGCCTCTGGTCGGCTCCGTGCGGCTACTACTTTGTGAAGAGTTTCACTAACTCGCGCGAACAATGCCCTGGACCTGTGTGGACCCGGGATTGCCCGCTGACACTCGGGGAGAACCTTGGGGTTGTTAAAGGTCCTACGTTCCGACGTCAGTCTTGAGACTGTCAGCCACGCTGAGTGCACGCAAGAGGGTTGACGGGAAGTTTTGGCTGTTATGGATGTCGGATGCGTCACACAATGACCGAATGTAACCGTCTAGACCAAAACTTGTAACGCGTTCGGTGTAGACCGAAACGTTACGGTCTCGCATTCGCCCAGGTAGTCCCCGTCCAGTTGGAAGGCCACGGGCCGGTCCGCGGTGAGCGTCACCTCGGCCTCGTCGTGCAGCTGAACGAGGTGCCGGCCGCCCGGAAGTGCGTCACTCTCCGTGAGAATCTGCCGGATCACCGACGCGATTGACATCGGCCCCATCCGGCGCAGTCCGAGAAGGTCGAGCCCGGTCTCGAAGCTCGCCCACGGGGTCGGGTGCACGGCTCTGCTGCCGACGTACGTCCACGGCGAGGTGTTCGAGACGATCGCCATGAACAACCCCCGGGCCGTCGGGATGCCGGGACCGGTCAGGGTCATCGCTGGATGCCGCTTGTCCGTGGCCAGATAGTGCCGTAGGGCGGTGTTCACATACCGTGCAGGTGTTGCTTTACGGCCGGTGCCTCTCAGGCCTTCTACGGCCCGTACGACCTCCGCGTCGTAGCCCATGCCCGAGCAGAAGGTGAAGTATCGGCTCCGGCCTTCCCAAAGGGCTTGCCCCAAACCCACGGTCCTGCGCCGGTCCTCCCTGAGCGCCTCCAGCACCGCCCCCGTGGACTCCACCGGGTCGTTCGGCAGCCCCAGCGCCCGGGCGAACACGTTCGCGCTGCCCCCGGGGATGACGATCAGCGCGGGCCGGCCCTCGCTGCCGGTCGGGACGTCGTCGCCGTTGACCGGGTTGAGCAGGCCGTTCACGGCCTCGTTGATCGTCCCGTCGCCGCCGAGCACCGCCACGACGTCGTACCCCTTGGCCCGCGCGGTGGCGGCCAGCGCCGCGGCGTGCCCGCGGTAACGGGTCTCCTCCACCGTCAGCTCCACGGCCGCGCCGAGTGCGCGGATCAGCACGTTACGCGTACGGGCGTTCGTGGTCGTGGCCTTGGGATTCACCAATAGCATGGTGCGCATATCGCCAGCGTATCCGCTGGACTTGTGGGCGTTATCGGCCGAACGTCCTATTTCTCGGACCGGCTTGCCCGGGGGGTAGGGTACGGGCGTGAATCGTCGTCCGGTCACCCTCGTCATCGCCGCCGCCATCGTCGCCCTGGAAGGCCTGGTGGCGCTCGGGCTCGGCATCTACGTCGGCGTGGAGACCCTGGTCAGCACCCCGGACAACCTCACCACCGCCATCGCCGAGTCGGCGTTCGGCGTGCTGATCGGAGCGGGGCTGCTCTGGGTGGCGTGGGGCGGGCTGTTCAAGATGGAGCGCTGGGGGCGGTCGCCCGGCGTCCTGACGCAGATCTTCATCGTGCCGATCTCCGTCACGCTCATCCAGTCGGGCCAGCCCCAGCTCGGGATCCCGCTGATCGTGATCGCGCTGGCGGGGTTGGCGACGCTGCTGGCGCCGCCCACCACCCACGCTCTCTACGGAGACGGCTAGTCTTCGGCGGTCAAACCCTCGCGCAGCTGCGCGAGGGTGCGGGCCAGCAGGCGCGAGACGTGCATCTGCGAGATGCCCAGCTCTGTGGCGATCTGCGACTGCGTCATATTGCCGAAGAAGCGCAACAGCAGGATGCGCTTCTCCCGTGGCGGCAGCCGTTCGAGCAGCGGTTTCAGCGACTCGCGGTATTCGACGCCCTCGAGCGACTCGTCCACGATGCCCAGCGAGTCGGACACCGCGGGGGCGTCGTCGTCGCCGGAGTCGGGCGCGTCGAGCGAAACCGTCGAGTAGGCGTTGGCCGACTCGAGGCCCTCGAGCACCTCCTCCTCGGTCATCTTCAGGTAGGAGGCCAGCTCGGCCACGGTCGGCGCGCGGCCCTCGCGCTGCGAGAGGTCGCTGATCGCCTTGGTCAGCGAGAGCTTCAGCTCCTGCAGGCGGCGCGGGACGCGGACGGCCCAGCCCTTGTCGCGGAAGTGACGCTTGATCTCGCCGACGATCGTGGGCGTGGCGTACGTGGAGAACTCCACGCCGCGGTTGAGGTCGAACCGGTCGATCGACTTGATCAGGCCGATGGTGGCGACCTGGGTCAGGTCGTCGAGCCACTCGCCCCTGTTCCGAAAGCGGCGGGCCAGGTATTCGACCAGGGGAAGGTGAAGCTCGACCAGCTCGTCTCTGATGCGCTGGCGGCGCGGCTCCTCGGGGCCCAGCTCGGCCAGCTCGGCGAAGAGCATGCGGGCACGCACCCGGTCGGGCACGGCGTGTTCGCTGGTGGCCATGGCTCCAGTCCTTTCCGTCACGCCGGCCTCGCTGCGCCTCGGCGCTTACGCAGGACGATAGCCATGCGATCTGGGGAGTCGGTCACCGCGTCGACGTCGTCGGCCAGGGCGGTCAGCACCATCCAGGCGAAGTCATCGCGTTTGGGCGCGGAGCTGCCGACCGTGGCCACTTCGACCCTGACCTGCATCTCATGGCCGGTCAGCTCGAACTCGGCGGTGAGGTCGGTGCCGGGCACCGCCTCGCTCAGCAGCATGGCGCACGCCTCGTCGACCGCGATCCGCAGATCCTCGATCTCGTCGAGCGTGAAGTCAAGCCGCGCCGCCAGCCCGGCGGTAGCCGTACGCAGCACAGACAGGTAGGCACTGGCGGCGGGGAGCCTGATGCTCACCACGTCGCGGATGCCGGCCACGCCCTCCGCGCGCGTCTCGGTTTCCTCGGTCACGTTCCTCCTCGCGTTTCCGACGCCAACTGCAACTTACCGCCCCGGGGAGGTGCTTGGACGATTCAGACTCGCCATCAACGGAAAAGGCTCTGTGCGACCTGCTGCCGCACAGAGCCTTATGTGCCGTTTTAGGCGGCCTTGGTCTCCCAGAAGATCTTGGAGATTTCGTCGATCTTGCCCAGCAGGTCCTCGGCCTTGGCGACGTCGACCGTGCCCTTGGCGCCGGCGGCGCCCGCGAGCTTGGTGGCGTCCCAGAAGAGCTGGTGAAGCTGAGGGTACTGCTCCAGGTGCGGAGGCTTGAAGTAGTCGGTCCACAGCACCCACAGGTGGTGCTTGACCAGCTCGGCCCGCTCCTCCTTGATGGAGAGCGCGCGGGCGCGGAAGACCGCGTCCTCGTTGGCCGCGTACTTTTCCATGATCGCCTTGACCGACTCGGCCTCGATGCGGGCCTGAGCGGGGTCGTAGACGCCACAGGGCAGGTCGCAGTGTGCGGAAGCGACATGCTTGGGTCGTAGCAGTCGTGCGAGCATCAGAAAGTCCTTCCTTGATGCTGAATCAGCTTGGTCCACAACCGACCTTACTCGGGTCCCAACGCCTGCGGAGTAGGGGGTCACAGCCCATGAGAGTGCGTGTCGAGGGCGATTCGATGCGCCCCGCGCTGGTTCCCGGCGACTGGCTCCTCGTACGCCGGGGCGCCACCGTCCACCCGGGCGATCTCGTGGTGGCGAGGCTTCCCGGCGATCCCGGCCGGCTCATCGTGAAACGGGCGCAGTGGCACGGCCAGGACGGGTGGTGGCTGGAGAGCGACAACCAGCGGGCCGGCGGCCGGCGGGACAGCTGGGACTTCGGGCCGGTCCACGACATCGTGGGACGGGTCGTGCTGCGCTACTGGCCCCTCCTGCGGCGGCGGCGTTAGGAGCCGGTGCGCCGGCGGGCGCGGAAGGCGGCGACGTTCGCGCGGCTGGCGCAGCGGGCGGAGCAGTAGCGCCGGGAACGGTTGGACGAGGTGTCCAGGAACGCCTTCCCGCAGTGCGGCTCCTGGCACCGGCCGAGCCGGTCCGCACCCAGCTCCGCCACGACCGCGGCCAGGCCCATGACGGCGCAGGCGGCGGAGTCGTCGGCCAGGTGGAGGTGCCAGCCCCCGCCGTCGTGGTCGGTGAGCTGGGGGCGTACGGGGTAGCGCACCAGCAGGGCGTTGAGCCGCTGCGCCACGGCCCGCTCGTCGTCGGCCCCGTCGAACGCGGCGGCCAGCTCCTCCCGCAGCGGCCTCAGCTCCGGCGGCGGGTCCGGATCGTTGACCAGCCGGACGGCCCACTCGGCGTAAGAGGTGAGGTCCATGCGGGTGTATTACATCACGGGTCCCGGCGGCCATGGCCGAGATTCCGCCCTGGGCGAGCCACGGGCGGGCTTCGAGGAGTTTCGAGGAGTGCGGTCAGGCGCGGCTGAGACGGCGCTTCAGGCGCGGCGCACGCCCCCGGGCTCAAGGAGACGCCGGGGCGGCGCTGCGACGCGTGCCGGGGCGCTGAAGCCCGGTGGGCGGGGCGCTCCCCGCACCAGGCGGGCGGACGCGCCCCGCACGGGTCACTCCTCTGGGTGCAGGACGCGGTGGAGGAAGGCGCGCGTGCGTTCCTGCTGCGGGTCGCCGATCACCCGCGCCGGCTCGCCGTCCTCGACGATCACGCCGCCGTCCATGAACACGACCCGGTCGGCCACCTGCCGGGCGAACCCCATCTCGTGGGTGACCACGAGCATGGTCATGCCCTCCTCCGCCAGCTTCCGCATGACGGTGAGCACGTCTCCGACCAGCTCGGGGTCGAGCGCCGAGGTGGGCTCGTCGAACAGCATCAGCTCCGGGTTCATGGCCAGCGCCCTGGCGATCGCCACCCGCTGTTGCTGGCCGCCCGACAACTGCGCCGGGTAGGCGTCGCACTTGGCGCCGACGCCGACCTTGTCCAGGTTCTCCCTGGCGACGACCTCGGCTTCCTTCCTGCCCCGCTTCAGCACGCGCTGCTGGGCGATCATCACGTTCTGCAGCGCGGTCATGTGCGGGAACAGGTTGAACTGCTGGAAGACCATGCCGATGCGGCGGCGTACGGCGTCGATGTCCACGTCGGGGTCGGTGAGCTCGACGCCCTCCACGAACACCTTGCCCTTGGTGGGCACCTCCAGCAGGTTCACGCAGCGCAGCAGGGTGGACTTGCCGGAGCCCGACGGGCCGATGACGCAGACCACCTGGCCCGGGTCGATGGTGAAGTCGATGCCCTTGAGCACCTCGTTGGCGCCGAAGTACTTGTGCAGGTCCCTGATCTCGACGGCGTGCGTCATCGCGCCCTCTCCGCTCGTGCCTCCAGCCGCCGCACCAGGTAGCCCAGCGGGATCGTGACGATGAGGTACGTCACGCCGGCGACCATGATGGGCGTGGCGTTGGACTGCTCGGAGGACAGGTCGTTGCCGAACTTGGCCAGCTCCACGTACTCGCCGGAGACCCCGAGGAAGAGGATCAGCGACGAGTCCTTGAGCAGCGCGATGAACTGGTTGGTGGTCGGCGGGATCACGATGCGGACCGCCTGCGGGATCACCACGGTGAACAGCGCCCTGGTCGCAGACATGCCGAGAGACCTGGCCGCCTCGGTCTGCCCCTTGGGCACGGCCTGCAGGCCGGCGCGGAAGACCTCCGCCTGGTAGGCCGAGCCGACCAGGGTGAGCCCGAGGATGCCCTCGCCGTACTTGCCTCCCGGAACCTCGAACCCGGGAAGCGCGATGGGGAGGAAGAGGATCAGCAGGAAGATCAGCAGCGCCGGGAGCCCGCGGAAGATCTCGATGTAGACGCCGGCGATCCAGCGGTAGGGGCGGACCTGTGACAGCCGCATGAGCGCGAGCACGAGGCCGAACACGAAGGAGAAGAAGAAACCGCCCACCGAGTAGATGATCGTGTTCTTCAACGCGATCGTGAACAGCTCGGGGAAGGCCTTCTCCGCGATGTCGGGCCTGGCGAAGTTCTCCGCCAGGCTCGTCCAGTCGGCGTAGAGGACAAGTGCGATGACCGCGACGGCCAGCACGGCGTACTGGACGCCGCGGATGACGCGTTGTCTCTTCCGAGGGCTGAGCCCGGCGCGCGCGGGCTCAGCCGTCTTCGGCTGGTCGGCCATGGATCAGCCCAGCTCGCCGGGCTTCTTGCCGAACCACTTCATGTAGATCTTCTCGTAGGTGCCGTCTTGCTTGGACTTGGCGATCTCTTCATTGATCGTCTTGAGCAGCACCGGGTCGGCGCCCTTCTTCAGGCCGAGGCCGTACTGCTCGCCGGTGTCCAGGCTGCCGATCAGCTCGAACTTCGCGGCGATCTCCGGCTTCTTCAGCCAGGTGAGCACCACGGGCAGGTCCTGGACGATCACGTCGGCCTGCCCGGCCTGCAGGGCCAGCAGCTCCTTGGCGGAGTCGGCGTACTCGGTCGGGTCGAAGCCCTGCTTCTTGACGTAGTCGAGGCCGGTGGTGCTGGCCTGGGCGCCCAGCTTGAGGTTCTTGGCCTTGACGTCGGCCAGCGACGTCGCGCCGGTGCCCTTCTTGGCGAGCAGCGCCTGGGTGGCGTCGAAGTACGGGTCGGAGAAGTCGATGTTCGCCTTGCGCTCCGGCGTGATCGTCATGCCGGCCGCGGCCAGGTCGCACTTCTTCGCCGCCATGGCGGCACCGCTCTTGATCACCGCGAAGTCGATGTCCACGATCTCCTGGGTCACGCCCAGCTTCTTCGCGACAAGGTCGACCATGTCCACGTCGAACCCGACGATCTTGCCGCTCGCGTCCTTGAACTGGAACGGCTCGTACGGGATGTTCGTGCAGACCGTGAGCTTGCCCGGCTGCACCAGCTGGGCGCCGCCGGCGGCGGAGGCGCTCGCGCTCGTGGTGGAGCTCGTGCCGGCGCTGCCACCGCTCCCGCACGCGGTCAGCGTCAGGGCGGCGGTCAGCGCGAGCGCGCCGGCGGCATAGCCACGGCGGCCCTTGGGGCTGAGGGCCATGTACGGCCTCCTCGATGTGAAAAGCAATGAAACTTGCGTTTTGTGCAGTTTAAATGGGGTTTCGCACCGCTCCGTCATCAGACATTTAACGATGCGTCAACGGAACGGCGTCGGCACTGACACCGACCCCATCTCAGCATGTGGCACGATAGGGAGACGGGTGACCCCCGTACCCCTCTGAGACGACTGACGAGGGGATTCTGGCAGCTACCGAAGCCAGCCCACTCGCGCTCGTTCGCCGAAGGTTTACTTCCGCTCCCGATGACTACAGGGGTCGCTGTGGCTGTCACGCCCGCTTCTGCTTCCGTCTCCGTCGAGAAGCTCGATCTCGATCCCGCCTTCGCGCTGCACCGCGGCGGAAAGCTCGAGATCCGCTCCACCGTTCCCGTCCGCGACGCGGACGACCTCTCGCTCGCCTACACGCCCGGCGTCGCCCGGGTCTGCACCGCCATCGCCGACACGCCCGCGCTGGCCAACGACTACACCTGGGTCTCCAACGTGGTCGCCGTCGTCTCCGACGGCACCGCGGTGCTCGGCCTGGGCGACATCGGCCCCTCGGCCGCCATGCCGGTCATGGAGGGCAAGGCGCTGCTGTTCAAGCAGTTCGCGAACGTCGACGCCGTCCCGATCTGCCTCGACTGCACCGACGTCGACGCCCTCGTCGAGACCGTCGTGCGCCTCGCGCCGTCGTTCGGCGGCATCAACCTGGAGGACATCAGCGCCCCGCGCTGCTTCGAGGTCGAAGACCGGCTCCGCGAGCTGCTCGACATCCCCGTCTTCCACGACGACCAGCACGGCACCGCCATCGTGGCGCTCGCCGCGCTCAAGAACGCCGCCCGCCTGACCGGGCGCTCGCTCGGCGACCTGCGGGCCGTCGTGGCCGGCGCGGGCGCGTCCGGCGTCGCGGTCTCCCGCATCCTCCTGGAGGCGGGCATCGGCGACATCGCGGTCGCCGACTCCAAGGGCATGATCTACGAGGGCCGCGAGGGGCTCAACCCCGTCAAGGAGGCCCTCGCCCGCGACACCAACCGCGCCGGCCACACCGGCTCGACGGAGGACGCGCTGGCGGGCGCCGACGTGTTCGTCGGGCTGTCCGGATCGACCGTGTCCGAGGCGGCCATCGCCTCCATGGCGCCCGACGCCATCGTCTTCGCCCTGTCCAACCCCACCCCCGAGGTCCACCCCGAGGCGGCCGCCAGGCACGCCAAGGTCGTGGCCACCGGCCGCTCCGACTTCCCCAACCAGATCAACAACGTGCTGGCGTTCCCCGGCGTGTTCAGGGGCGCCCTGGACGTGCGCGCGTCCGCCATCACCGAGAACATGAAGGTGGCCGCGGCCGACGCGCTGGCCGGGGTCGTCGGCGACGACCTCTCGCCGACGTACATCATCCCGAGCCCGTTCGACGAGCGCGTCGCGCCCGCCGTGACCGCCGCGGTCGCGGCCCAGGCCCGTGTGGACGGCGTCGCCCGCAGCTGACCTCCTCGTACGTACGGGGGCCTCCATGGATCAGGGAGGCCCCCGTTTCTCATGGAGTTGGGGGTCTCTTTGAGAACCGGCCTGAAACCTTTACTCAAGGTGCTATAACAGTAGCTCTCTGTAAGGTGTGGGCGCCCACTCCTGTGATGAGGAGAGCGATGGAACGCGAGCCGAACCGACCGCTACAGCAGCTCATCGCGGAAGCGGGCTTCTCCCACAAGGGACTGGCCAGGTGCCTGAACGATTGGGGAGCCGCCCGTGGCACTCCGGGCCTCAAATACGACCACAGCTCAGTGTTGCGCTGGATCGGTGGTCAGAGGCCACGTGACCCGGTGCCCTGCCTGCTCGCGGAGATCTTCGCGATGCGGCTGGGCCGACCGGTTACCTCGGAAGAGCTGGGCATGCCGGCGATCCTCACACCCCTCGATCTCGGGCAGGAGTTCACGCACACGTGGCAGGAGGGGGTCGCGACCGTGACGGCGCTTTGGCGGGCCGACGTGGAGAGACGGAGGTTCCTGATCGACTCGACGTTCGCGATAGGGGCGGGCTCCGTGGGAGCCGTCCGCTGGCTGACGTCCCCTCCTGGGGGACACCTGAGCGGCACGGGCGCGCGGCGGGTGGGCCGCGCGGACATCGCCGCCATCCATGAGGTCACCCGATCGTTCGGGGAGCTCGACAACCGCTTCGGGAGCGGGCGGGTCCGCTCGTCCGTGATCAAATACCTGGACACCGCCGTCTCGCCGCTGCTCAAGGACGGCCAGTACGGCGAGTCCACCGGCCGCCGGCTGGCCGCCGCGGCCGCCGAGCTGACCCGCCTGGCCGGCTGGATGGCCTACGACATGGAGCAGCACGGTCTCGCCCAGCGCTACCTCATCCAGGCGCTGCGCCTGGCCAGGAGCGCCGACGACCACACCCTGGGCGGCGAGATCCTGGCCGGCATGGCACACCAGGCCATCTACATGGGCCAGCACTCCCATGCCCTCGACCTGGCCAGGGCCGGCCAGATGGCGGCCCGGCGCGCCGGCGTGCACACGCTCCTGGCCTCCGCGCACGTGTTGGAGGCCCACGCCCACGCGGGCCTGGGCCACGCCCGGTCCTGCGGGGCCGCCCTGCACGAGGCGGAGCGCGCCTTCGACGCCCGCAGGCCCGCCGACGAGCCCACGTGGCTCAGCTACTTCGACGAGGCCTATCTGTCGGCCAAGTTCGCCCACTGCTTCCGTGACCTGGGGGAGGGGGAGCGGGTCGTGAGCCAGGCCCGGCGCTCGCTCGACATGGACTCCCGCTACGTCCGCGGGCGGATGTTCAACCTGTCGCTGCTGGCCGCCGGGTTGCTGCAGTGCGGGGAGCTGGAGGAGGCGTGCACGACCGCGGGCACCGCTTTCATGCTGGCGGGGGAGCTGCAGTCGGCCCGGTCGCGGTCGTACGCGGCCGATCTGCGGCGGCGGTTGGAGCCGTACAGGAACGAGCGGGCGGTGCTGGCGCTGCGCGAGCGGACGCGCGAGCTCACGCCGGTGTGACGTGAAAAGGCCCGGGTGCGCTCGTGTCGAGCGCGCCCGGGCCTTTCGTGTTCTCGCTTACTGGAGGAGCTCGCCGTTCGGGCCGACGATCTTCTTGGTCTCCGCGTAGTTGGCCTTGTTGTAGACGTCGGCCACCTCACCGTCGAAGATCGCCGAGCTGATGTAGTCGATCCGGCCGTTGCCGTCGTTGTCGTGGAACAGGCTGGTCACGCCGTTGACGTAGCCGGTGCGCTTGTTGTTGTCGTACTTGATGAGCCACGGGCCACCGTCGGCGCCGGGGGTCATGGAGCACTTGAGCAGCTGGTGCGTCTCGACCCTGAACGTGTTGACCTGGTAGCTCTTGGTGGCGGTCTTGCCGGAGCACCACTTCGGCGTCACACCGGTGAAGGGGCGGTCGCCGTCGGGGTGGGGGGCGGAGGGGTAGCCGAACGCGGTCACCGTCTGGCCGAGCGGCTGGTTCCAGGCCACACCCTGCCCGCCGACCACGTCACCGAGCCGGCCCATGTCCTTGGCGATCCCGATGATGTAGTGGGCCTCGTAGTACTTACGCGACGTGCCGGGCTTGACCCACTTCTGCGTGTAGTAGTGGGTGATGGTGTAGTTGCCGAGCTTGTCGGTGCCCTTGGTGCCGGGGCCCTTGTAGGCGTCCTGCTGAGGCTTGGTGACCTGCTCCACGATGGGCTCGCCGAACTTGAAGCCCTGGCCCTTGCCGACCTTGGCCGCGTCGTACGCGGACTTGCTGACCTCGAGCTTCTCCAGGACGGCGCCGGCGTAGTCGGGGCCTACGAGGTCGCTGGGCTTGGCCTCGCCCTCCGACCAGCAGTCGCCGAGGGTGAGCTGGCACTTGAGGAACTCTACGGAGCTGATCTCGCGCGGCTTGACCCACTTGTCACCGGCCCACGCCTTGAACTGGTCGCGCGAGACCTCCTTCTCGCCCGCCAGCCCGAAGCCGTTGTGCACCGCCACGAAGGCGAAGTCGCCGTCGTAGTCGTCGTAGGTGTCCAGGTCGTACGCGGTGAAGGCGTAGGCGCCCACGTAGACGCCGAAGGGAGCCTTGCCCTGGTAGTAGCCGGGCACGAAGATCCACTTGTCGTAGACGTCATCCTTGCCGTTCGCGAAGACGCAGTGGCCCGCGGTGGCGACCAGGTTGCGGTTCCTGGACTGGATGGACGTCGCCGAGCACCAGCGGTACTGGCCGGACTTGTCGAGGAAGAAGACCTTGCCGATGGTCTTGGGCAGGTTGACGTTCTTTGACACGGTCGGCTTGGTGGCGCTGGTCGGGCCGGTCATGCCCGGCTTGCCGTTAGAGGCGCTGTTGCCGCCTGACGACACCAGCTTGGAGACTTTCTTGGCATCCAGGTTGTACTGGGTGGCCTTGCGCAGGGCGGCTCCGTTGGAGTCGAGCCAGAAATAGGCGGCGCCGTACGCGTCGGCGGGCTTGGGTACGAGATTGTCGGTGGCCCAGCTCGGTGCGGCGGTGGCTGGGACGGCGAGGGCGGCGGCGCTCAGGCAGGCGGCGGCTAGGGGGACGAGCAGGCGCTTCACGGGAGGCTCCACAGTTGTCAAAAAGGGTGTAAAGACACTATCGACCCTTTAGTCACTCTGGTAAGGGTGGTTGCCAGATTTCTCGGCAAAAAGGCCGAAGGGCCCGGCAGATGCCGAGCCCTTCGGTATTGCTAAAGAACGACGAACAAGTCTTCGTTCCGATCCGCAGCGAACTACGGGATGAGCTTGCCGCTCCACGACTTGTAAGCAGCGTCGTAGACGACCTTGGTCTCACCGTCGAAGTAAGCCGAGGTGATCGTGTCGTAGCGCTTGTTGCCGTCGGTGTCCGCGATGAGGCTGGTGACACCGTTGACGTAGCCGAGACGCTTGGCGTTGCTGTACTTGTACAGCCAGGGGCCACCGTCGTAGCCGGCGGTCACGGTGCACTTCAGGGACTGCTGCTCCTCGACCTTCTTGGACGGGATCAGCAGAGCCTTCTTGGCGGTCTTGCCGTAGCACCACTTCGGCGTCACACCGGTGAACGGCTTGTTGCCGTCCAGGTGCGGGCCGTAGGGGTAGCCGAAGGTGCGGACGTACTTGCCGGACGGCTGGTTCCACGCGAAGCCCTGGCCACCGACGTTGTCGCCGAGGCGACCAACGCTCTTGACCTCGTGGACGACCGTGTAAGGCTCGAGACGGACGTAGCGAGCAACCTTACCCTGCTTGTACCACTTCTGAATGTAGTAGTGCGTGAGGGTGGAGTTGCCCTTCTCGTCCAGCTTCACCTCAGCCGGGAACTTGCCAGGGTTCGCCTTCTTGTCCTGGAAGTACTTGAAGGCCTCCTGGTAGGTCACGTTCTCGACGATGGGCTCGCCGAACTTGTAACCCTGGCCCTTGCCGACCGCAGCAGCGTCGTAGATGCCCTTGCTGACCTCGAAGCGGTCAACCACCGCGCCGGGGTAGTCCGGGCCGGAGGCCTCGTCGGCCTTGCCCGGGTCCACGTCGTAGTACTCGGTGGTCTTCGGGTCGAGCTTGCCCTTCTTGTACTCGTCCTCGGTGACCGTGACGTCCTTGACGAACTTCTCGCCCTGGTACGCCTTGTAGGTGTTCCAGTCGACCAGCTTCGGCTTGTTCAGCGAACCGCCGATGCCGTCGTAGACGGTGACGA
This sequence comes from Nonomuraea sp. NPDC005650, assembly GCF_040605375.1. Classification (NCBI taxonomy): domain Bacteria; kingdom Bacillati; phylum Actinomycetota; class Actinomycetes; order Streptosporangiales; family Streptosporangiaceae; genus Nonomuraea; species Nonomuraea sp. NPDC005650. The sequence continues at coordinate 75,215 of NZ_JBEXCR010000040.1, read as the reverse complement.
ACGCGTAGTCGCGGTCGAAGTCCTCGTACACGTCGAAGTCGTAGTGGGTGAAGGCCTGCTTACCCACGTAGACACCGAAGGGAGCCTTGCCCTGGTAGTAACCGGGGACGAACACCCAGCGGGACACGACCTCGTCGTTGGCCGCAATGTCGTACACGCAGTGACCGGCCGTGGCGACCAGGTTGCGGTACTGCGACTGGATCGAGGTGCCGGAGCACCAGTAGAGCTTGCCGTCGCGGCCCTCGAAGAAAACCTTGCCGATGGTCTTCGGCAGGTTCACGTTCTGAACCTTGACGGTGGCCTTCTTCTCCTCGCCGATAGGAGCGGTGGAGCCCGGCTTGGTGTCCGCGCTATAGCCGCCACCGGAGGAGATCTTCTGAACCTCGAGCGCGTCGGGGTTGAAGGCCACGGCGCCCTTGAGCGCCGCGTTGTTGGACTTGGTCCAGAAGTCCAGGGTCTCGGCCGCCTTCTGCTGGCTCGCCAGCACGTCGGTCGAGATGGTGTCGTCAGCCTGAGCCGTGGTGGCCAGGCCGGCGGCCAGGAGGCCAGTGGCCAGAATGGCGCCACCGGCGGGGAGGAGGATGCGCTTCACGGTAACTCCTTGCGCTGTCGTGGAACGCCTCTTGCGTCCCATGCGTCAGTAAAGGGATAGCCAGGAACATACAGTGTGGATCTTGCTCGCGGGTAGCCGCTTTGACAGGAAAAGAGGCGACAAGCCGGGCGTGACCGTTCTGTGATGTTTAAACGGCTGATGCGCAGGAGTTGAGGAAGGTTGGCCTCGGGACCGTTTGCCCTGATCAACATAAGGAAGCTGTCAGTGCGATCCGTGGGGCCCGAGAGCCTTTATGATCATGGTCGAGAATGCGGTGTGATGCAGATCACATCGGGTTGATGGCACCGTCTGGGCGTGCCGTGCGTCCAAACGCCCTTCACTTTTGGCGGGAACGCCGAAGGGCCCGGCGGGATGCCGGGCCCTTCGTGGGAACGTATATACGAACGGTCTAAGACCGGTCGCTATCCGTTACCTTAGACAAGCTTGCCGGACCACGAGGCCGCGGCGGCCTTGTAGACGGTGTTGGTCTCGCCGTCGAAGTACGGCGACGAGATGTAGTCCACGCGGCCGTTGCCGTCCTGGTCGTTGAAGGTGCTCACGACACCGTTCACGTAACCGAGACGCTTGCTGTTGCTGTACTTGTACAGCCACGGGCCACCGTCGGCGCCCTCGGTGAAGGCGCACTTGAGGGCCACGTGCTCCTCGATCTTCTTGGCAGCCGAACCGACCAGCTTCTTCGTGGTCTTGCCGTAGCACCACTTCGGAGTCACGCCGGTGTAGTTCTTGTTGCCGTCGGGGTGAGGAGCGGCCGGGTAGCCGAACACGCGGACGTACTTGCCGGTGGGCTGGTTCCAGGCGAAGCCCTGGCCGCCGACCACGTCACCGAGCCGGCCCGCGTCCTTGGCGAAGCCCTCGACGATGTAGAAGACGGTCTTGTAGAACTTCGTCTCCGAACCGGCCCGGTACCACTGCTGGACGTAGTAGTGCGTGATCGTCCAGTTGCCGCGGGCGTCCTTGACGACCTTGGCCGGGTACTTCGCCGCGTCCTTCTTCTGGTTCTCCTGGTAGGCGGCGGCCTCGCTGTCCGTCACGATCTCCGTGACGGGCTCACCGAACTTGAAGCCGTTGCCCTTGCCGACCTTGGCCGCCTTGTAGGCGTCCTCGGCGACCTCGACCTTGCCGACCACGGCACCCGGGTAGTCGGGACCGGTCGCCTCAGGCGCCGTGCCCCTCTTCACCCAGTACGCCTCGGTCGAGGTGGGGTCGAGCTTGCCCTTGCGGAACTCCGCGCGGCTGATCTCGACGTCCTTGGCGTCCTTGATGCCGGTGTACTTGTCCCAGTCGGCCTTGGAGACCTGCTTGGGAGTGCCGCCACCGAGCTGGACACCGTTGTACACGGTCACGAACGCGTAGTCGCGGTCGTAGTCCTCGTACACGTCGAAGTCGTAGTGGGTGAAGGCCTGCTTACCCACGTAGATGCCGAACGGCGTCTTGCCCTGGTAGTAACCGGGGACGAAGACCCACTTGGACATGACGTCCGAGTTGGTCGCCGTGTCGTACACGCAGTGACCGGCCGTGGCGACCAGGTTGCGGTACTTGGACTGGATCGAAGTGGCCGAGCACCACTTCTTCTCGCCCTTGCTGTTGACGAAGAACACCTTGCCGATGGTCTTCGGCATGTTGACGTTCTGGACCTTGACGGTCGTCTTCTTTTCCTGGCCGATCGGCGCCGTGGAACCGGGCTTGGTGTCGGCGCTGTAGCCGCCCTTGCTCTGCAGCTTGGCAACGTCGCTCTTGTCCCAGACGTTCGACTCCTTGGCGGCCCGGAGGGCGGCGCCGTTGTTGTCGGCCCAGAACTCGGCAATGGCCTTGGCGTTCGCCGCACTCGTCGCCATCGGGTCGGACGCGACGTCGCTGTTGGCCTGAGCGGTGCCGGCCAGGCCGGCAGCCAGAAGGCCGGTAGCCACGATGGCACCACCGGCGGGGAGGAGGATGCGCTTCAAGGGAACTGCTCCTTGCTCTGTCGTGGGTCGCAACTTGCGTCCCATGCGTCAGTAAAGGGATAGCAAGGAACATAGCGTGGTGATCTCCGCAGGTGGAACCCGCTTTGGGTGATCCGGTAGCCACCCTTACCGCCGTTACCGTCCCGTTATCTGTCAGAGATCTTTGCGCGCGGTGATTGGATAGTTACGTTTTCGCAGGGTAAAGAGGGGTTAAAGCTGATGGGACCCCAGTGCCGTTAGTGGCTCGCAACTGACTGTAGCCAGCAAAACGTGACCCAGATCACAGGAACCGGATTGACGCCTTATCCGTCTAACTCGGTCCAATCCTCACAGGAGATCTTCAGGTTGGGGCTGTGGAGGGTTCGAGGGGTGCCATCGGGCCCCTGTTGATAGGCCCGCCCGCCCCAAAAAAGAGGCCGTCCTCGCCGGGAGGAGGGGCGGCGAGGACGGCTGTTGAGCGCCAGGCGTGGAAGGTCGTAGGGGGAGACCCATGGCCTGGCCTATCTGGACTGGGGCGCCCGGGGGTGCCTCAGTGTGCTGTGTCGGCGGGCGAGGAGGCGGTTGAGAAGCGCCTCGGCCGCCGGAGGAAGGCGAGTCGGTCGTGCGGGCGGCCGGCTGGGCCGGGTCCGGATGCTCGTCTCGTCGTCAAGTAGGTGTGGCAGGGGCTAGGCGCCCTTCCGGCTGACGACTGCCGCCAGGTGGGTGTGCAGGCTCAGCAGCACCGGGTCGCGTTCGAGGGCTTCCTGGCGCGGGTGCCGGGCGATCCGGGCCGCGGGGCGGCCGCCGGCCATCGGGGCGTCTTCGGCGGTCTCGATCGCGGTGAGCAGGTGTCGCCAGGTGCCGTCGGCCGTCCAGTGGCGGTGGTGGCGGTAGGCGGTCACCCAGCAGCCGAACCGGCCGGGCAGGTGGCGCCAGCGCAGTCCGGTCCTGGCCTGGTAGAGCACCCCGTTGATCATCATCCGGTGCTCGTCCCACCGGTCCCCGAGTGCGTGGCCGGGGGGTAGCAGCGACGTCAGCCGTGCCCACTCGGCGTTCGTCAGATCGCCACGATGCATGAGCCCATCGTGACAAGGTAAACACTCTGTGTCAGCAAATCCAAGAAAGATCTGCGGAGATCGGGGAGAAGCCCCGTACAAAAGGTGCGGCGAGGGCCCCGGGATGCCGAGACCCTCGCCTTTCCCCTGGAAGGGCTTACTTGTACAGCTCGCCGTTCGGGCCGACGATCTTGCCGGACCAGACGTTCTTGGCCGCGTTGTAGACCGCCGCCGTCTCACCGTCGAAGTACGGCGAGGTGATGTAGTCGACGCGGTCGTTGCCGTCCTGGTCGGCGAACGTGCTGGTCGTGCCGTTCACGTAGCCCAGGCGCTTGCCGTTGTTGTAGTTCAGGAGCCAGGGGCCGCCGTCGTAACCGGGGGTCACGGCGCACTTGAGGCCGATGTGCTCCTCGATCTTGAGCCACGGGGCGCCGACCGCCTTGGCGGTGGTCGTGCCGTAGCAGTTCTTCGGCGTGACGCCGCTGTACACCTTGTTGCCGTCCGGGTGCGGAGCGGCCGGGTAACCGAAGGCGCGGACCGGCTTGCCGGTGGGCTGGTTCCAGGCGAAGCCCTGGCCGCCGACGTTGTCGCCGAGGCGACCGGCGTCCTTCGACAGCAGGATGTAGTAGTGGCCGCCCCACGAGCGCTTCGGGCCGGTGAAGCTCTGGTAGTCCTTGCGGTCCACCTGCTTCACGCCGTTGAACTGGATGCCGTTGTAGACGGTGACGAACGCGTAGTCGCGGTCGTAGTCCTCGTACGTGTCGAAGTCGTAGTGGGTGAAGGCCGTCTTGCCCACGTAGATGCCGAACGGCGCCTTGCCCTCGTAGTAGCCGGGGACGAAGACCCAGTTGTCGACGAGCGCCTTGTCGCTGTCCGTGTCGTACACGCAGTGACCGGCCGTGGAGACCAGGTTGCGGTAGTTCGACTGGATGGAGGTCGCGGAGCACCAGCGGAACTTGCCGGAGCCGTCGACAAAGAAGACCTTGCCGATGGTCTTGGGGATGTTCACGTTCTGGGCCTTGCCGACGGACTTCGTCTCGCCGGTCGGCGCCGTGGTGCCGGGCTTGCCGTCGGGGCTGTAGCCGCCCTTGGAGACGACCTTGCGGACTTCTTTCGCGTCCCAGGTGTACTGGGTGGCCTGGCGGAGCGCGGCGCCGTTGGAGGCGAGCCAGAACGAGGCGACGGAGGAGGCCTGGGCGGTGTTGTTGGCCATCGGGTCGTTGGAGACATCGCCGTCGGCCTGGGCCGTACCGGTCAGACCTACGGCGAGCAGGCCGGTCGCGAGGACGGCGCCACCGGCGGGCAGAAGGATTCGCTTCAAGGTAACTCCAGGTTGCGCTGACATGAGGCGCCTCTTGCACCTCGATAACTCAGCAAACGGACAGCCCGGAACTTACCGGTTTGACAATGGACATGTGAATTTCGGGTAGATCATGTCAACGTTCCAACAGGGCTCGTGACCTTGCCGAGACAGAGGAACCGCTGATCACCGGCAGTGACTGGACGGTTGCAGTGATTTACGTCACTTTTGACGGCGTGGTCTGCGCGGCGGCCCGTCGGTAGATCTCTCCGGTGGTGGTGTCGAAGTAGGGAGACGACACCGCGTCGTACGAGCCCTTCGCGTCCCTGTTCCAGGTCAGGCTGTTGACGCCGTTGAGATAGCCGTACCAGCGCTCCTTGTTGAAGCCGATCAGCCACGGGCCGCCGCTCGCGCCCGGGCTGAAGTCGCAGGACAGCAGCTGCACGCCCTTCTGCAGGTCGAGGCTGACGGCGGAGGTCCAGCGGGTGGGGCCTTCCTTGCACATCTCCAGGCGCTTGCCGTCGAACGGGCGGCTGCCGTCGGGCTGCGCGCCCGCCGGGTAGCCGAACGCGGCCACCGTGTACGTGGTCGGCTTCTTGTTCAGCTCGATGCCCTGGCCGCCGACGTTGTCCTGGAGCCGGCCCACGTCCTTCATGACGTAGCGGCCGTCCTTGGCCTCCCACTTGAAGCCGCGGTGCACGGTCACGAACGCGTAGTCGAAGTCGTAGTCGCCCTTGCCCGACCAGTCCTCGTGCATGCTGATCGAGGAGCCCACGTAGATGCCGTCGGGCGTCTCGCCGTTGGGGCCGGGGTTGGGGACGAAGATCCAGAAATCGGCCGCCTTGGCCTGTCGTGGGTCGTACGCGCAGTGCCCGGCCGTGGCGACGACGCTGCGGTTCTTGGCGGCGACCGCACTGGCGGAGCACCAGTACTCCCTGTCCCCGAACCGGAAGAAGACCTTGCCCATGGTCCTGGCGACCGAGGCCTTGCGCGGCAGCACGGGCGCCACGGCCTGTGCGGCGACGGCCTTCGAGACGGTGCTCGTGACCTGCGTGGCGGGGTTGGAGGCCTGCGCGGAGGCCGAGGGCGCCGGGGTGGCGGCCTGGGCGCCCGGCGTCGCGGGGCTGTAGCTGTCGGCCTGCTTGAGCTGGTCGGGCGTCCAGTAGTCGGCGACCCGCTTGACGTCCGCGGCGGTCTTGGCCAGCGAGACGGCGAAGACCCGGCTGTCGAGCGTGGCGTTCGCGATCCCCGTGAAGACAGGCGACAGCAGCAGCGCGCTGCTGAGCGCAGCCGCCACCAAGTGCCTGGCCCGGGGGATCATGAAATTGCCTTTCTTGGGGTCGTAACGGTGGATTTTTCCAGATGTACTGGTGGTATTGCAGCCAGGATAGAGATTCGTTACCTGATCAAGAGTGCACCGTGCACTATAAGGACACCGTCAGACAGATCTCTAAATGATCATTGTGAACGGTTGTTTCCGCAGGTCGGAGCGGGTGTAGGCGCTTGTTGAATTGCACTCATTCCGCGCCCGTACCAGTGACGCACGCCTCAGTGGAAGACCCCGGTTCCGAGCGGAACCGGGGCCCAGGGTGCCACCTCGATCAGCGGAAGTTGCCGGTCCAGCGGTTGGCGGCGGCCTTGTAGACCTTGTAGGTGTCGGTGTTGAAGTACGGGGACGAGATGTAGTCGTAGCGGTCGTTGGCGTCGGTGTCCCACGCGACGCTGTTGACCCCGACCAGGTAGCCGGTGCGCGACGCGCTCTTGTAGTTGTAGAGGAACGGCCCGCCGCTCGCGCCGGCGGTGAAGCCGCACTTGAAGCCGATGTGCTCCTGCAGGTTGTACTTCTTGGCCTCGGGCATCGGCCTGGTCTTGCCGTAGCAGTACTTCATCGTGCGGCCGGTGAACGGCTTGTCGCCGTCGGGGTGCTCGCCCGCCGGGTACCCGAACGAGAACACGTTCAGCTTCGTGCTCCTGTTCCAGGTGAAGCCCTGGCCGCCGACGTTGTCACCGAGGCGGCCGACGTTCTTGACCGTCCACTGCCACTTGCCGTTGACCTTCTCCCAGTTGACCTTGATGCCGTTGTAGACGTTGACGAACGCGTAGTCGAAGTCGTAGTCCTCCTTCACGACGAAGTCGTCGTGCGCGTTGAACGTCTTGGCGGCGTAAATGCCGTAGGGCGCCTTGCCCTCCCAGACATTGTTGCCGTCCCAGTACGACGGAATGAAGATCCAGTTGTCGTAGAAGGTGTTCTTGGCGGTGTCGTAAACGCAGTGGGCCGAGGTCGCCACGAGATTGCGGTACTTGCCCTGAACCGAGCTGGCCGAGCAGTACCGCCAGCTCCTCGGGTCACGCGGGTCGGCCTTGGGGAGCGTGAAGAACACGCGGCCGACCGTGTTGGGCAGATTGACTTGCTTGCTCTTCTTGGCCTTCGTCTTCTCCTCGCCGATCGGGGGGACGGATCCCGGAGGGCCGTCAGGTGCGTCGTTGCTGCCCTTGACGCCCTTGGAGGTCAGGTCGAGGCCGGCGTCGTAGTCGGTGGCCAGCTTGATCCGGTCGGGCGTCCAGAACTGGACCGCCTGCTCGGCGGGGGTGGCGGCGTTCCGGGAAACGACGTCGGAGGGTGCCTGGGCATTGGCCGGGGTGCTGCCGACCATGCCCGCGGCCAGCCCGACGGCCATCAGGCCGGCGAGCGGGAACGCGATGCGCCTTGCTCGGGAAAACATGGAGCTCCTCTCAGCTTTCGGCGGCCCAGAGCGGGGTACTGCGCCCCGGTGGGCCAGGAAAACGATCGAAACGTTAATGAATGGCGCAAGGGGGTGGCCATGAAACGACGCGAAAAAGCATGGCCCGGTTCCGTTCCGTTATAGAAATAGCGAAACCGCATGTATTCATAATTGGCATCTCCGCAGGTCGCGACGTCCGTTTTATGTCTTGCGCAACAGTGGTAACACGCATTATCAAATGCCACTTCTTATCAACCGAATCTTGTTCTGGTTAGATGGATTCATGGATCCTCGCACCCCCTGTCTCATCGGCATCGCACAACGCACCATCCGCGAGCAGCCCGGCCCCGAACCGCTCGATCTGTGGGAGGAGACGGCACGCGCGGCCGCCGCCGACGCCCGGCTCCCCGTCGAGCGGCTGGACTCGATCCAGATCGTCTACACCGACTCGTGGCAGTACGACTCGCCGGTCGGCCGCCTCGCCGAGCGCCTGGGTGCGACGCCGCGCCACCGCGCGTACTCCAAAGTCGGCGGTACGGCCCCGCAGCTGCTCATCGGCGATGCGGCGGCCAGGATCGCGGCGGGCGAGCTCGACTCCGCGCTGGTCACGGGGGCCGAGGCGCTGGCGACGCGCAGGGCGTACCGGCGGGCGGGCGAGCACGTCCGGTGGAGCCACCCCGCCGAGCCCAAGCCCCCGTACGGGTGGGAGCGCCCGCCGCACCCGTCCGCGCTGGCCCATGGGCTCTTCCTGCCGGTGCACACGTACGCGATCATGGAGACGGCGCGGCGGGCGGCGTTCGGGCTCACGATCGAGGAGGAGATGCGTGACCGGGGCCGGATGATGGCGCCGATGACCGAGGTGGCCGCCGCGAACCCCTACGCCTGGCGCCGGACCGCCCGCACCCCCGGCGAGCTCGCGAAGGGCGAGCGCTTCGTCGGCTGGCCGTACACCAGGGACACGGTGTCGGTGCTGGAGGTGGACCAGGCGGCGGCCGTCATCCTGGCCAGCTCGCGGCTGGCCGACCGGCTCGGGGTGCCGGCCGATGGGCGGATCTACCTGCGCGGGTGGGCGTACGGGGAGGACACCTGGGAGGTGGCCGCGCGGCCCGAGCTCGGCGCCTCCCGGGCCATCGCGCACGTGGCCGAGGCCGCTTTCCGCCGGTCCGGGCTCGGGCTCGGCGACATGCACGCGCTCGACGTCTACAGCTGTTTCGCGGTGGCGCTGCGGCAGGCGTGCGACGCGATCGGGCTCGATCCCCTGGACCGGCGCGGGCTCACGGTCACCGGCGGGCTGCCGTACGCGGGCGGGCCGGCCAGCGACTACGTCCTGCACTCCACGGCGACCATGGCGGGGCTGCTGCGGGCCCAGTCCGGGCACGGGCTGGTGAGCGGGGTGGGGATGCACCTGACCAAGCACACGTACGCGGTGTGGTCCAGCGAGCCCGGGGGCCGGTTGGGGAGCGCCGAGCCGGTGTTCGTGGCCGAGGAGGTGCCGCTGGTGGGGGCCTGCGCGGGGGAGGCGGTGGTGGCCGGGTACACGGTGGCGCACGGGCGCGACGGCGCCGCCGAGCGGGGCGTCCTCGTGGTGGACGTGCCGGGCCGGCGGGCTTACGCGGTGGTGGAGGAGGCAGGACTGCTGGCGGACGCGGAGTCGCGGGAGTTGGTGGGGCAGGCGGTGCGGGTGACGTCCGACGGGGAGGTCAACACGGCGGCCTGGTGACCCCGGCCGAAGGCGGGGTTGTGAATTCGTGACTTGCGCCGACGGCCGCCGCTCGACTGAACTGGATGAAAGGGCGCAGGCCCGCACTACTCGGCTGGGAACGTCGTGGCTGACAGGTTCGACGTCATCGAGGTGGGCGAGCGCGGTCGCCGCCGGTGGATCGGGCTGGTGGTGGTACTCGCGCTCCTGCTGATCCCTGTCGTCAGCCTGCTCGTCAGCCGTGATCCCGAGCCCGGGCCGCCGGCGGGGCCGACCTCCGAGCCGATCAGGTCGCTCACCAAGATCGACAGTGCCCCCAACGTCCTCACCGTCCGGCCCGCGGCCAAGGGCGGTGACGAGGTCATCGAGGTGGTGTTCCCGCACGGGGTGCGGGCCGAGGTGCGCTACCCGGCCGAGCTCGGTCTCGCGGAGATGGGATTACGGCCCTTCCAGGGGGTCTGGGTCGACGGGCAGTACCGGCAGTTCTCCGCCCCGTACAACGGTGAGTTCGAGGTGACCGCGGGCGGCCAGCCGATCAGGAACTACGCGCCCAACGTCACCCTCTGGCCCCGCCGGGCGGGCACCGGCTACTACGGGCAGGTGCTGCTGTTCGCGTTCGGACGGTGGCGGCTGGCGATGTACGACCGGGGGCAGGGGCTGACGTTCGAGCAGCGGATCGCCCTCGCGCGAGGACTGAGGGGCAGGGAGACGAAGGACGGCTACCTCGTGCTGTCGGCCAAGGCGCCCGTGCGGCCGGCCAGGCCCGGGGAGCTGGCGCAGGGGGAGCCGGCGGGGCCGCAGCTCTGGTTCGGCGGCGGCGCGGGGGAGATGGTCGCGCTCGTGCCCATGCCCGGTTGCGGGAAGAAGGCCGCCATGCCGAGGGTGATCGAGGGGCGCGGGCGGCCGGCCGAGTCGGTGTGCAAGGGTGACGTGCTGGTCGCCGTCACGGGGGCGCAGCCGTTCAGGAAGCGGGCCCTCGCGGGAATCCGGATCACGCTGAAGTAAGGTGCGGCCATGTTCGCCGTAACCGCCACACAGACCGACCCCGACAACCCACTCGCCGGGCTGACGCTCGGCGAGCACCCGGAGCCGAAGGTCCCGGACGGATGGACGACCGTCTCCGTGCGCGCGGCCGCGCTCAACCACCACGACCTGTGGACGCTCAAGGGCGTCGGCATCAGGCAGGACCGGCTGCCCATCGTGCTCGGCTGCGACGCCGCGGGCGTCGACGAGGACGGCAACGAGGTCATCGTGCACGCCGTGATCGGCACGGGAGCCGACGAGACGCTCGATCCCAAGCGAACGCTGCTGTCCGAGGTGCACGACGGCACGTTCGCCGAGCGCGTGGCCGTGCCGCGGCGCAACCTCGTGCCCAAGCCGGCCGGGCTCGGCTTCGAGCACGCCGCCTGCCTGCCCACGGCCTGGCTGACCGCGTACCGGATGTTGTTCGACAAGGCCGGGCTGGAGCCCGGCTCGACCGTGCTGGTGCAGGGCGCGGGCGGTGGCGTGGCCACCGCGCTGATCGCGCTCGGCCGGGCCGGCGGCTATCGGGTATGGGCGACCAGCCGCTCCGAGGACAAGCGCGCGCGTGCCCTCGAACTCGGCGCCGACCAGGTGTTCGAGCCGGGCGCGCGGCTGCCCGAGCGGGTCGACGCGGTCATGGAGACCGTCGGCCAGGCCACCTGGGACCACTCGCTCAAGTCGCTCAGGCCCGGCGGGCGCATCGTCGTCAGCGGCGCCACCAGCGGCGCGGTCCCGCCCGCCGACCTGAACCGGGTCTTCTTCCTGCAGCTGTCGGTCGTCGGCTCCACGATGGGCACGCGGGAACAGCTCCGCCGGCTGGCGGTCTTCATGGAGCAGACCGGCGTGCGGCCCGTCGTCGACAGGGTGCTGCCGCTGGCGCAGGCGCGGGACGGGTTCGCCGCCATGGCCGAAGGGGAGATCTTCGGAAAGATCGTCTTTACCGTGGAATAAGTAAAGGGTTACTTCCCGGCGTTCCGGGTGATACAAGCAGGAGTGGGCTTGTCTCACCCGGGAGGCCGTCATGATGGAGGTCCAACCCTTCGGTCCAGGCTCGATGCACTGGGACACCACCGGCGAATACCGCAATCTGCTCGTCGCCGGCAGCGCGCTGGTCATGCAGACGATGCACCCGGCCGTGGGCGCGGCCGTCGCCGAGCACTCCACGTACCGGGACGACCCGTGGGGGCGGCTAACCCGCACGCTCGTCTCGATCCAGAAATGGGTGTACGGCGGCGCCGAGGGCCCGGCGGAGGGCGAGCGGCTCAGGAGGTTGCACCGGCCGATCAGCGGGGTGGATGAGCTCGGCAGGCCCTACCACGCGCTGAACGGCGAGGCGTGGGCCTGGGTGCACCTGTCGCTGTTCGAGCGCTTCATCGCGCTCAACCGCTGCTTCGGCACCCCGTTCACCGTCGAGCAGGAGCGGCGGCTCTACGCCGAGTCGCGGCAGCTCGGCGCGATCCTGCGGGTGCCGGAGCGGGAGCTGCCCGCCGACCTGGAGGCGTTCTGGCGGTATTTCGACGCGATGGTGGCCGACCGGCTGGAGGCCCATCCGACCGCGCTCGACGTGCTGTCGGTCCTGCGCGGCACGCCGGCGCCGCCCCGGCTGCCGAGGCCGCTGCGGCGGTTGTGGACGCCTGTGGGGGTCGGATCGGGGGAGTTCAACTACTTCGTGACGGTCGGCACCCTGCCGCCCGCCGTACGGCGGAAGCTGGGGCTGCGATGGACGGCCCGGGAGGAGCGGCGGCTGCGGCACCTCGGGCACGCGGTGGCCGTGCTGACGCCGCGCCTGCCCGAACGCCTGAGGTACATGCCCATCGCCTACCACGCCCGCAAGGCCGCCCGCGGCACCCGCCGCCTGGAGCGGCACCTCCGCTCGGCGTGACCGCCGCTCGGCGTCTCAGCCTTCGAGGATGTCGCGGACGCGGACGCGGGCCTCGGCGAGCGCCGTACGCAGCTCCGCCAGCTTCTCCGGCGTCAGCCGGGCCTCGGACGCCTCCTGGCGGGCCTCGGCGACGAAGTCGGCCAGCAGCTCGCCCAGCTCGGCGTCGAGGTCGGCGCGGCTGTGCGGCGAACCCCCCAGCGTGGCCCAGACCTCGGACCAGATCCTGCGCCACTCCCCGCTGAGCCGCTCGCCCTCGTCCTGCCAGTGGTAGGCGTGCTCCATCCACTGCCGCTTCTGCTGCTCCTTGAGCCGCCTGAAGTCCTCCTTCTGCTGCTCCTTGAGCCGCCGGGTGTCCTCCTTGGCCCCCGTGCGGACGTCCTTGGCCATCCGCGTCAGCTCGTCGCGCAACGACCGGACCGTGTCGCGGACGTCCTCCTTGACCTCGCGGGCGATGTCGCGCACCGAGGCGGAGATCTCCTGCTCCAGGTCGTCGAGCTCGTCGAGCCGGGCGTTCAGCTCGTCGCGGCCCTTGTCGGTGATCGAGAACACCTTCTTGCCCTCGACCACCTCGTGCGTCACCAGGCCCTCCTCCTCCAGGCGGGCCAGGCGCGGGTAGATCGTGCCGGGAGAGGGCGAGTAGACCCCGAGGAAGCGGTCCTGGAGCAGCCTGATGACCTCGTAGCCGTGACGCGGGCTCTCTTCCAGCAGCTTGAGCAGGTACAGCCGGAGCCGGCCGTGACCGAAGACAGGGCTCATTCCTTCTCCCCCTTGAGCAGCGTGACCTCGCCGGAGACCGTGATCACCGACAGCGACGCCATACCGCCGCCCAGCCTGCCCGACATCGACTTCGCGCCGGGTCCGTTCGAGTTGAACAGTTCTTGGAACGCGCTGCTCAGCCTGCCGGAGGTGGACCTTACGTTCACGTCCGCCTCCACATTCTCCGGCAACCTGACCAGGACGTCACCGGAGACGCTGTTGAGCGTCACGTGGCCGGTCGGCCGCAGCGCCAGATCCGCCGTTATCCGGCCGGAGACGGTGTTCGCCCTGAGCCGGCGTGGGGTGCCGTCGGCCACGGTCAGGTCGCCCGAGACGCTCTTGAACGCCAGGTCGCCGTCCATCGCCCGGCTCTCCACGGCGCCCGAGACGGTCGTCGCGTTGACGTCGCCGCTGACGCCGTCGAGCACGACCTCCCCGGACACGCTCCTGACCTGCGTCATCCTCTCGAACCCGGCCACCACGGCGGGCGCGGAGACCACCCCGGCGTTGACGGTGCAGTGCTTGGGCACGGCGATCGTCAGGACCGTCCTGCGCCGGTCGCGCCGCAGCCAGCCGAGCAGGCCGTCCCAGGTGAGGTCCTTGTAGGTGATGGAGAGCTCCTTGGCGTCCTCGTCGTAGGTGACCAGCAGCGGGGATGCCGACTCGATCTCGGACACCTCGACCGTGGGCGGGCCGTCGCTGGCGAGCACGTCGAGGCGGCCGGCGACGATGCGCACGTCCAGCGCGTCCACTTGGCCGAACGTCAGCTGTTCGGGTCCGTCGATCGTCCACTGTTGCATGATCCCCCGCCCCTCTTGGCGACACGTTCCTTCTAGGTAACACGATATGTCGCGTTACCGGGAAACTCAAGATGTATCGCGTTGTCGACCCGCCCTGAGTTCCCTTGGGAGGGGCGCGGTGGGTGCGGCTTTGGGACCGGGGGGAGGGCGCGCTGGGGCGGGCTGTCAGTCGTCCTCGTCGTCGAGCCGCGCCAGCCAGGTGGCCAGCCGCTCGACCGGGATCTCGAACTCCGGGTTGAGGTCGACGAACTCGCGCAGTCGCTCGCCGAGCCAGAGCAGGCTGACCTCCTCCTCGCCCCGCCGTGCGACCAGCTCCTCGATCCCCCGATCGGTGAAGTACATCTTTCTCAAGTCCTCCTGAAACGGCAGTGAGCCCCCAGCCGGGGCCGGGGGCTCACTGTGTGTTGGTTCAGCCGAACAGCTCGTGGAGGATCTCCTCGAGCTCGGTGTCGTGCGAGTTGTGCGAGCCCGTGGCCGGCGAGCTGTTGGGGCGGCGCGAGACGCGCCGGATGGGGCGGCCGCCCAGCGTCTGCGGGTCCTCCGCCAGCTTGAGCGTCAGGTACGGCCACGGCCCCATGTTGGCCGGCTCGTCCTGCGCCCAGACCAGCTCCGCCTGCGCACCGTAGCGCGACAGCTCGGCCGCCAGCTCCTCACCCGGGAACGGGTAGAGGCGCTCGAGCCGGACGATCGCGACGTCGTCGCGGCCCGTCTTGTCGCGCCCCGCCGCCAGGTCGTAGTAGAGCTTGCCGGACGTGAGCACGACCCTGGTGACCTTGGCCGGGTCGACGGTCGTGTCGCCCAGGACCGGCTGGAAGGTGCCCGTGGTGAAGTCGGCCGCCTTGGACGTGGCCGCCTTGTGGCGCAGCAGCGACTTCGGTGTGAAGACCACCATCGGCTTGTGCCGCTGCGACTCCACCTGCCAGCGCAGGAGGTGGAAGTAGTTGGCCGGGGTCGAGGGCTGCGCGACCGTCATGTTGTCGAGCGCGCAGACCTGCAGGAACCGCTCGATGCGGGCCGAGGAGTGGTCGGGACCCTGGCCCTCGAAGCCGTGCGGCAGCAGCAGCACGACCGAGGACTTCTGGCCCCACTTCTGCTCGCCCGACGAGATGAACTCGTCGATGATCGTCTGGGCGCCGTTGACGAAGTCGCCGAACTGCGCCTCCCAGAGGACCAGGGCGTCCGGGCGGACGACGCTGTAGCCGTACTCGAAGCCGAGCGCCGCGAACTCGCTGAGCAGCGAGTCGTAGACGTAGAACTTCGTGGTGCCCTCGTTGAAGGTCTTGAGCGGCGTGTGGTCCGCGCCGGTCATCCGGTCCACCAGGACGCCGTGGCGCTGCGTGAACGTGCCGCGGCGCGAGTCCTGGCCGACCAGGCGCACCGGGTGGCCGTCGATCAGCAGCGAGCCGAAGGCGAGCGTCTCGCCCATGGCCCAGTCGATCGTGTCCGTCTCGACCATCTGGCCGCGGCGCTGCAGCACCGGCGCCAGGCGCGGGTGCGGCGTGAAGCCGTCGGGCAGGTTGAGCTGGGTGTCGACGATGCGCTTGAGCGTCTCGTCGCTGATCTCGGTCGGCGTGTCGTCGTGCGACCACTTGACGACCTCGGTCGGCGGCACCCGCATCGCGGCTGCCTCGGCCGGCTTCTTCGCCGCCTCGCGGGTCTCGGTGAACGCCTGCTCCAGCTTGGCCTGGTAGTCGCGCAGCGCCTGCTCGGCCTCCTCGACCGTGATGTCGCCCCGGCCGATCAGCGCCTCGGTGTAGAGCTTGCGGGTCGAGCGCTTGGCGTCGATCAGGTCGTACATCAGCGGCTGGGTGAAGGCGGGGTTGTCGCCCTCGTTGTGGCCGCGGCGGCGGTAGCAGATGAGGTCGATGACGACGTCCTTGCGGAAGGACTGGCGGTATTCGTAGGCCAGCTGGCCCACGCGCACCACGGCCTCGGGGTCGTCGCCGTTGACGTGGAAGATCGGGGCCTGGATCATCCGGGCCACGTCGGTCGCGTAGACCGAGGACCTGGACGAGGCGGGCGAGGTGGTGAAGCCCACCTGGTTGTTGACCACCACGTGCACGGTGCCGCCGGTGCGGTAGCCGCGCAGCTGCGACAGGTTGAGCGTCTCGGCCACGACGCCCTGGCCGGCGAAGGCCGCGTCGCCGTGGATGAGGACGGGCAGGACGGTGAAGCCCTCCTCGCCGCGCTCCAGGAGGTCCTGCTTGGCGCGGACGACGCCTTCGAGCACCGGGTCGACCGCCTCCAGGTGGGACGGGTTGGCGACCACGGAGGAGGTGATGGTCTTGCCGGCCGGCGAGGTGAACGTGCCCGTCGCGCCGAGGTGGTACTTCACGTCGCCGGAGCCGTGCGCCGTGCGCGGGTCGATGTTGCCCTCGAACTCGCCGAAGATCTGCGCGTACGACTTGCCCACGATGTTGGCCAGCACGTTGAGGCGGCCGCGGTGGGCCATGCCGATGACGACCTCGTCGAGGTCCTCGTCGGCGGCGTCGCTGATCACCGAGTCGAGCAGCGGGATCAGGGACTCGCCGCCCTCCAGGGAGAAGCGCTTCTGGCCGACGAACTTCGTCTGCAGGAACGTCTCGAACGCCTCGGCGGTGTTGAGCCGGGACAGGATGTTGAGCTGCTCGGCCCGCTCGGGCGACTTGTGCGGCTTCTCCACCCGCGCCTGGATCCAGGCCCGCTCCTCGGGGTTCTGGATGTGCATGTACTCGATGCCGACCGTGCGGCAGTAGGAGTCGCGCAGCACGCCGAGGATCTCGCGGAGCTTCATCAGCGGGCGGCCGCCGAAACCGCCCGTGGCGAACTCGCGCTCCAGGTCCCACAGCGTCAGCCCGTGGGACTGGATGTCCAGGTCGGGGTGCTTGCGCTGCTTGTACTCCAGCGGGTCGGTCTCGGCCATCAGGTGGCCGCGCACGCGGTAGGCGTGGATCAGCTCGATCACCCGGGCGGACTTCGACACGTCGTCGTCGTGGGAGGCCGAGACGTCCTGGACCCAGCGGACCGGCTCGTACGGGATCCGCAGCGCCTCGAAGATCTCGTCGAAGAAGCCGTCCTCGCCCAGCAGCAGCCGGTGGATCTGGCGCAGGAAGTCGCCCGACTGGGCGCCCTGGATGATCCGGTGGTCGTAGGTGCTGGTGAGCGTCATGACCTTGGAGACGGCCAGGCGCGAGAGCGTGTCGGGCGAGGCGCCCTGGTATTCGGCCGGGTATTCCATCGCTCCAACGCCGATGATGGTGCCCTGACCGGGCATCAGGCGCGGCACGGAGTGGACGGTGCCGATCGTGCCGGGGTTGGTCAGCGAGATGGTGGTGCCGGCGAAGTCGTCGACGCCCAGCTTGCCCGCGCGGGCCTTGCGGACGACGTCCTCGTAGGCCGACCAGAACTGACG
The DNA here is from genome assembly GCF_040605375.1 of Nonomuraea sp. NPDC005650. Classification (NCBI taxonomy): domain Bacteria; kingdom Bacillati; phylum Actinomycetota; class Actinomycetes; order Streptosporangiales; family Streptosporangiaceae; genus Nonomuraea; species Nonomuraea sp. NPDC005650. The sequence continues at coordinate 58,051 of NZ_JBEXCR010000040.1, read as the reverse complement.
GAAGTCCATCTCCTCGGCGCCCTTGATCGAGGGCACGAGCAGCTGGCGCTCGCCGTTGCTCTTCTGGACGTCGATCGCCAGGCCGAAGCCCACGTGCTCGGGCTTGATCAGCGTCGGCTTGCCGTCGACCTCCGCGAAGGAGTAGTTCATCTCCGGCATGGCCTTGAGGGCCTTGACGATCGCGAAGCCGATCAAGTGGGTGAAGGAAACCTTGCCGCCGCGACCCCGCTTGAGGTGATTGTTGATCACGATGCGGTTGTCGATCAGCAGCTTGGCCGGGATCGCGCGCACGCTGGTCGCCGTCGGGACCGTCAGCGACAGGTCCATGTTGGCGGCCGTGCGTGCGGCGGCGCCACGCAGCTTGACCTCCTCGGCGCCCTTGGGCACCGGGGTGGCAGCCTGCTTCGGCTTCTCGGCGGCCGGGGGCGCCTTGGGTGGCGCCTGCGGGGGAGCGGGAGCGGTCACGGTGCCGTTCGCCACCTCCCTGACCGGTGCTGCCCGGCCCGGTCCGGATTCAGGGTTGTAGTCAGCGAAGAAGTTCCACCATGCCTTGTCGACAGACTCGGGATCTTGGAGGTACTTCTGGTACAGCTCGTCGACAAGCCACTCGTTCTGACCAAAGCTTGCCAGCGGGTTTGTCCGCGACGACTCTGACGACACGGCGGAAATCGCCCTCTTCCGCAGATCGGCGTTGATGTTAGAGAACCTGTCCAAGGCTACTCGCCCGGACCGGCAGCGCGCGCCGAAGAGGCCGTGCCGCCTCGAACGATCCTCTCAGGACAGTGCAAAGAGGTCACGCCCCCCTAGTCAATCCGGGTGGTGCCGCAATTATTACTCTTTGGTATCAACAACACGACGGGTGGTTTATTTCCCGTGGGACACCAATCTGCTAGCGATCCGTACCTCTGGTGACATCTCGGACAGTAGGTCGGCCAGCTCCTCGCCTGCCTCCTTGAGCTCCTCCAGCGACATCGGCTCAAGGCGTTCGAGCAGGAAGATCGCGTTCGTGGTCTCCTCGGTGAGCCGGGTGCGCGCGACCTGACGCCAGTTCCACCTGCGGCAGGTGACGCCGACGTCGTCGCGCCAGATCACCTCGCCCGGCTCGGGCGTGCCGAGCGCCTCCTCGGACGCCTCGTCGCCGGTCGCCCGCAGCAGCCGGGCCGGGCCCACGTAGTGGTCGAGGTCCTCGCCGCCGATCGGCAGCGCGTGCTTCACGCTGATCGAGTTGTACGCGTCCACGGCCCGGTTGATCTCCGGCAGCGGCATCCTGCGGGTCAGGGCGTCGACCGAGGGCCTGGTCCGCTGCGGCTTGGCGCCGAACGCCCGGTAGGCGTCCTTCCAGGCGTCGATCTTGTCCGCCTGCACCTCGTACTCGGAGGCCGCCGCCAGCCACTCCCGTGACCGGTCGTCCGTGGGCCCGTTACGCAGGCCGTGCGCGGTCATGACCAGCACCGCGAAGTCGGGGCGCAGTGCGAAGACGGAGTCGTCCACCCAGATGTCGTCAAGCATTCCCACAGTTTAGAAGCCGCCAGGGTCGCAAAAATCTCTTTGCAAAATTACCTTTGTGGTTTACCGTGAAGTGCATGGCGGAGCAATACAAGATCAGTGACCCGCGGGTGCTCAAAGCGGTCTCCCATCCGCTGCGGGTGCGCCTGCTCGGCCTGCTGCGCACCGACGGTCCCGCGACGGCGAGCGAGCTGGGGCGCAAGGTCGGCGAGAGCTCGGGCGCCACCAGCTACCACCTGCGGGAGCTGTTCAAGTACGGCTTCATCGAGGAGGACGACGACCGGCGCGACGGACGCGAGCGCCGCTGGCGGGCGCGCCACAACTACACCTCGTGGGACGCCGGCGAGCTGTCCGCCACGGCCGAGGGCCGCGAGGCGGTCCGGATCATGCACCTGCGGCAGGCCGAGTTCGTCGGGCGGGTGCTGGGGGAGTTCGACCTCGACGGCTGGTCGCGCGACTGGGTCGAGGCGGCGGGGATGAGCGACGACATCGTCTCGCTGCCGCCCGCCGGGGTGCGCGAGTTCAACGCCAGGGCCGGCGAGCTGCTGCGCGAGCTCGCCGCCAAATACGCCGGCGATCCCGGGACCAGGCAGGTCAGCGCCTGGTACGGCGCCGTACCGCGATCCAAGGAGGAGGAGGAGTCGTGACCGCTCGTTCGGCCTTACGCCGCTACATGCTCGTCAGCTTCCTGACCTGGCTGCCCATGGGCCTGATGGTGGCCGCCCTGGTGCTGCTCATGACCGCGCGAGGGCTCAGCCTGGCGGAGGTGGGGCTGTCGGTGGCGGTGTTCTCGATCGTCACCGCCACCCTGGAGCTGCCGACCGGCGGCCTGGCCGACGTCCTCGGGCGGCGCGTGGTGCTGGCCCTCTCCGCCGCGTTCACCGTGGCCGCGCTCGCGCTGATCGCCGTCTCCACCACGTTCTGGATGTTCCTGGCCGGCAGCGTGCTCAAGGGCGTGGCCAGGGCGCTGTCCAGCGGCCCGGCCACCTCCTGGTACGTCGACACGCTCCACGGGATCGAGGGCCGCGATGCCGACCTCAAGCCGGGGCTGGCCAGGGGCGGCGCGATGGAGTCCGTGGCGCTGTGCGTGGGCGTGTTGGCGGGCGGCGGCCTTCCGCTCCTGGTGCCGGCGCAGGTGATCTTCCCGCTCGCCGCGCCGCCGCTGGTCGGCGCGGTGGCGGCGGCCGTGCTGCTGGTCGTGGTGGTGTTCGCGATGCCGGAGCCCGCGCACGCCCGCCGGTCGCTGTCGAGCGTGCTGCGCGAGGTGCCGGCCACGGTCGGGGCGGGCGTCCGGCTGGCGACCGGGGCGCCCGTGCTGCGCCGCCTGACGGCCGCCGCGGCGGCCTCCGGCGTGATCCTGTTCAGCATCGAACTGCTCACCCCCGGGCGGCTGGCCGCGCTGGCCGGCACGGCCGAGCTGGGCAGCCTGGCCTACGCCGTGGTCGCGGCGCTCGGGTTCGCCGGCAGCGCGGCGGGCAGCGCGCTCGCGCCCCGGGCGGCGCGGCTGGCCGGCGGGTCGGCCGGGGGCGCGATCGCCGGCACCGTGCTGGCCGCGCTGTCGGTCGGGTCGCTGGCCGCGACTGCGGGGCTCGGCGGCCCCGCGGGGCTCGCGAGCGCGGGGCTGGCGTACGTGACGCTGTTCGTGGGACTCTCGGTGACGGGCCTGCTCTGCCTGGAGATGACCCACAACGCGGTCAGCGCGGCCGAGCGCACCACCGTCACCTCGACCAGCTCGCTGTCGCTGCAGGCGGGCGGGATCGTGGCCAACCTCACGCTCGGCTCGCTGGCCGCTCAGTCGGGCGCACCCGTCGCGTGGGCCGGGGCCGCGCTGGTGGCGCTGGCCTCGGCCCTGCTGTTCGTACGGATGCCCGCGCCTACAGGCTCCAGTCGATCTCCGGCCCCACAGGCACGAGCCCACTCGGGTTGATGTTGGTCTGGGTGACGTAGTAGTGGCGCTTGATCTGGTCGAAGTCGGTGGTGTCGCGGAAGGCCGGGATCGCGTGGAGCCGCCGCGCGTACGCCCACAGCGCCGGATAGTCGATCAGCCGCCGGACCGAGCACTTGAAGTGCGCGTAATAGACGGCGTCGAACCTGGCCAGGGTCGTGTACAGGCGCACGTCGCTGTCGGTGAGGACGTCGAAGAGGTGCTCCGACTCGGCCAGGCGCACCTCCAGGAAGTCGAGCGTGGTGAAGACCCGGACCACGGCCTCCTCGTACACCTGCTGGTCACGGGCGAACCCCGCCTCGTAGACCGCGTTGTTGAGCCCGTGGTAGAGGCGGTCGTTCATGATGTCGATGTCGGGGCGCAGGCGTTCCGGATAAAGGTCGGGGGAGTTTCCCCACGACATTTCCAGATCGAGGGTGATCTGCGGGAAGTCGTTGGTGACGATCCGCTTGTCCTGGGTGTCCCAGATGCACGGGACGGTGTAGCGGCCCGTGTAGCCGGGGTCGGTCGCGTGGTAGAGCTCCGACAGGTACTCGGGGTCGCCGCCCGGGACGCGCCAGCCCTTCTCGTCGCGGATGGGGTCGACGATCGTGACGTCCAGCACGTCCTCCAGGCCGAGGAGGGCCCGGACGATCAGCACGCGCTGGGCCCACGGGCAGGCGTAGGAGGCGTAGAGGCGGTAGCGGCCCGGCTCGGGAGGGCCGAGGCGGTCGGTGAAGCGGTTGGGCTGCCGTACGAACCGGCCATCTTCGGAGAGCTCGCGGCGCAGCTTCATGACCCCTAGTAGAACATGATTCGGGCACAGAACTATATTCGGCATGTGTCGAAATTTGTAGTGACTCCCGCGAGCCAGGCGCAGCGGGAGGCGTGGGTGGGCGGGGCGATCCCCGAGGTCGAGCGGGTGCGTCCGGGGCTGTGGTCGGTCCCGGTGCCCATCCCCGTCAACCCCCTGCGGTACGTGCTGGTCTATGTCCTCGAACTGCCCGACGGGGTGGTGATCGTCGACGCCGGGTGGAACACCGACGAGGCGTACAACGCGCTCGTCGCCGGCCTCGGCGTGGCCGGGTACGCGATCACCGACGTCAAGGGCGTGCTCGTCACCCACATCCACCCCGACCACTACGGCCTGGCCGGGCGCATCCGCGAGATGTCGGGCGCCTGGGTCGCCCTGCACCCGGCCGACGCCCGTCTGATCCGCGAGCGCTACGACGACGAGGTCATCGACTCGCTCGTCGAGCGGGAGCGCGCGCTGCTGGTCCGCTGCGGCGTGCCACCGCTGACGCTGGACGAGCTGGCCGGCGCGTCCATGATGATCAGGCACGTGGTCTCGATGGCCAAGCCCGACCGGCTGGTCGAGGACGGCGACGAACTCGGCCTGCCCGGCTGGGACCTGAGGGCGGTCTGGACGCCCGGCCACTCGCCCGGCCACCTGTGCTTCGTCTCGCCCGAGCGCAAGCTGCTGTTCTCCGGCGACCGCGTGCTGGCGAAGATCACGCCCATCGTGGCCGTCCATCCCCAGTCGGGCCCGAACCCGCTGGCCGACTACCTCGACGCGCTGGCCGCCGTGCGCAAGCTGGACGTGGAGGAGGTGCTGCCGGCCCATGAGTACCGGTTCCTGGAGCTGGCCGAGCGGGTGGATTACGTGATGGCGCACCACGACGCGCGGCTGACGGAGATCGAGCAGGCCGTGGGCTCCCTGGACGGCGTCACGTGCTGGGACGTGGCCACCCGCCTGTCGTGGTCGCGGCCGTGGGAGACGATCCCGCCGTTCATGCGGCGCGCGGCCAACAACGAGACGCTGGCCCACCTGGCGTGGCTGGAGGCCAGGGGCCGCGTACGCCGCGAGTCCGGCGAACCGGACCTGTGGCTCCTGCCCTGACCCGGAGCGGCGAGGGCCAAGTGAGCGCGACCGTTCAACGCGTTATCGTAGCTCGTAACAGAATGTTGTTCTCCTGCGTGGGAGGTTCGATGCTTCGGTTCGATGACAGGGTCGCGATCATCACGGGGGCCGGGCACGGTCTGGGCAGGTCGCACGCGCTCCTGCTGGCCGAGCGGGGCGCCAAGGTCGTCGTCAACGACCTCGGGGGCGCGCTCGACGGCACGGGCGCCTCCGCGGGGCCCGCCGTCGACGTGGTCGAGCTCATCACGAAGAACGGCGGCCAGGCCGTCGCCAACGCCGACAACGTCGCCACCCCGGAGGGCGCCAGGGCCATCGTGCAGGCCGCCGTGGACGCGTTCGGCAAAGTGGACATCGTCGTCAACAACGCGGGCATCCTGCGGGACAAGTCGTTCGGCAAGATGACGGCCGAGGACTTCGACGGGGTGCTGGCCGTGCACGTACGCGGCTCGTACCTGGTCAGCCAGGCCGCGTACCCGCTGATGAAGGCGGCCGGCTACGGCCGCATCGTCAACACCTCCAGTCCGGCCGGCCTGTTCGGCAACTTCGGCCAGGCCAACTACTCCACCGCCAAGATGGGCCTGGTCGGGCTGACCAAGACGCTCGGCATCGAGGGCGCCCGCAACGGCATCAAGGCCAACGCCATCGCGCCCATCGCCTGGACCCGGATGACCGAGGCGCTGCTGCCGGCCGAGTTCGAGGCCAAGTTCACGCCGGAGCGGGTGAGCGCGCTGGTCGCGTACCTCGTGCACGAGTCGTGCGAGGCGAGCGGCGAGGTGTTCAGCGTGGGCGGCGGCCGGGTCGCGCGGGTGTTCGTGGCGGAGGGGCCGGGCTGGAAGACCGACGACCTCACACCGGAGGCCGTCGCGGACAACTGGGAGGCCGTCATGGCCGAGCAGCCCTACGTGCTCACGGCCGCCGACTCGATGAGGGCGATGCTCTAACGCCTGCGGGTCCCCGCCGCCGGGCACTCCACGTCGGCGGTGGGGATCACCCCGTCCAGCAGGTACGCGTCCACCGCCTCGTTGACGCAGCGGTCGCCCGTCCGGTACGCGGTGTGCGACCTGCCCTTCAGCGTCACCATGACCGAGCCGGAGAGCGTGGACCTGAGGTCCTTCACGTTCTCGTAGGGGACGACGGAGTCGCCGACGGTGCCCACGACCATGATCGCGGCGATCTGCCGGGTCGGATCGGCCAGCCAGGCGTCCCCTGAGACCGTGTCCCAGCCCGTGCACCGCAACCAGGACCAGGCCTGCCACGCGCCGAGGATCGGCGCCCTCTCCCGGGCGATCTCCGCCGCCTCCGCGATGCGCTCCGTCCTCGGCCGTGTGGAGGTGTCGTTGCAGTCGATCGCGGTGAAGGCGTCCCTGGAGAAGCCCTCGCTCTCCTCGAACTCCATGGCCGCGTCGTAGAGCGCCTGCCCGTCGCCCTCGAGCCCGTCCGCCAGCGCGCGGCGGAGCCGTGGCCAGTCGTCCGTGGTGTACAGGAGCTGGCTGATGCCTGCGGCCGCGAGGGCGTCGGTGAGCTTGCCGCCGGAGACGTTCTCCGGATTGCCGATCTCCGGCCCGCCCCCGGCGCCGGCCGCGAGGGCGTCCAGGACCATGCGGCGTACCTTGCTGGGGTAGAGCTGGGCGTAGGCGGCGCCGAGGCCGCCGCCGTAGGAGTAGCCGAAGTAGGTCAGCTCGGGCTCCTCCAGCGCCGACCGCAGGATGTCCAGGTCGCGGGCGGTCGCGTCGGTGGTGAGGTGCGGCACCAGTTGCCCGGCCTGGCGCTTGCAGGCGGTCGCGTACTCGCTCAGGGCCTTGACCAGGGGCGCGCGCTCCTTCGGGGTGTCCGGCGTCTGGTCTACCGAGACGTACGGCAGGGGCTCGCCCTTGGGGCGGCAGTTCAGCGGAATCTGGCGTGGAACCCCGGGCGTTTACGCCCGGGAGGAAACGACAGCGCGGGAGAGCCTCCAGGCCCGAGCGGTGCCGTGACGGCCGGTTCATGTGAGCGGATCAGTTCGGCCGTTTTTGGTTTTCGATGTACTCCTTGATGATCGACAGTGGGGCGCCGCCACAGGAGGCGGCGAAGTAGGACGGGGACCAGAAGTGCCCGCCCCACAGATATTGACGCACGTGCGGACCGAACTCTTTGCGCAGGAGCCGGGCCGAGACGCCCTTAAGGGAGTTGACCAGGACCGACAGGGCCACTTTGGGCGGGTAGTGGACCAGCAGATGCACATGATCATGCTCGCCGTTGAACTCGACCAGGACGGCGCCGAAGTTGTCGCATACCTCGATCATGATGGCTTCACAGCGGCGCAGCATCTCGTCGGTGAACACGTTCCGCCGGTATTTGGGAGTGAAGACCAAATGGGCGTGGAGGCTGTAGACGACGGTGCGTCCCCTGCGGATATCGGGATTGGGTTCCCATCGCGGTGACATGGACCGAATGATAATGTGTTCGATTATGAGGCTGGTGGTGCAGGTGAAGCTCCTGCCTGCGCCCGAGCAGGCGACGGCGCTGGAGGCGACCCTGCGCGCGGTCAACACGGCCGCCTGCCAGGTCTCCCGCCAAGCCCATGAGCAGCGCACATTTCGCAACTACGACCTGCGCAAGCACACCTACACGCAGATCAAGGACGGGTACGGGCTGGCAGCCCAGGCCGCGCAGCACGTCATCAAGAAGGTCGCCGACGCCTACGCCACCCTGCATGCCAATATCCGGGCCGGGAACCTCGGCAAGGTGGGCTCTGCCCGCCGGGTACGGGCCGAATCCACGCCGATCGCCTTCCGCGCCGATGCCGCCCAGCCGTTCGATGATCGCTGCCTGTCCTGGCAGATCGACGCGCGGACGGTGTCGATCTGGTCGGTGGCCGGGAGGCTGAAGAACCTGAGGTTTACCGCGTCCGCCGAACAGCTCAAGACCCTGTCGGCACACCGCAAGGGCGAGTCCGATCTGGTCTACCGGGACGGCATGTGGTTCCTGATCGCGACCTGCGACATGCCCGCCCCCCGCATTAAGGCCCCGAATGCCTTCCTGGGGGTGGATCTGGGCATCGTCAACATCGCCACCACCAGCGACGGAGCCCGTCATTCCGGCAGGGCTCTGAACGCGGTTAGGCACCGCCAGCGCGAGCTACGCCGCCGCTTGCAGGCCAAGCGCACCAAGTCCGCCAAGCGGTTGCTCAAGCAGCGCCGCCGCAAAGAAGCGCGGTTCGCCGCCAACACCAATCATGTCATCGCCAAGCAGATCGTGACCGAGGCAGAACGCACCGGCTACGGCATCGCCCTGGAAGACCTCCAGGGCATCCGGGACCGGGTACGGCTTCGCAAGCCCCAGCGGGTCACGCTGCATTCCTGGAGCTTTCGCCAACTGGGTGGCTTCCTCAGCTACAAGGCGGCCCGGGCCGGGGTCGCTGTCATCCACGTCGATCCGGCTTTCACCTCCCAGCAGTGCTCGTCGTGTGGGCATGTGGACCGCAAGAACCGGCTCGATCAAGCCTCTTTCTCGTGTACGTCGTGCGGCTTCGCTGAGCACGCAGACGTCAACGCAGCCCGCAACATCGCCGCACGCGGCGAGACGGGCTGGGCAGTGAGTCACGCTGCCTGACGCGGACCGGATCGTCGAAGCCATCGACGGTGAGGAGCTGCAAGCTCGGTCGTTTACGGCCGAGAAGCTGACCGGAGAGCTTTTGCCGACGCCGCGCGGGTCGAAGGCGACGATGTCGTAGCGGGAGCGCAGCGAGTTGAACGGTTCGGGGTTCGAGATGAACGTCTCGACGCCCGAGACCCCGGGGCCGCCGTAGTTGACCACGAGCGAGCCGATCCGCCTGTCGGGGTGGCGCGCGGGGAGCCGGGCGAGCGCCAGGTCGATCGGGTGCTCCTGCGGGGCGGCGTGATCGAGCGGGACCTTGATGGTCGCGCACTCCATGTCGAGGCTGCCGGGACAGCGCGTCCACACCGGGCGCTGGGCTCGCAGGGCTTCGTCGGTCTGGGTGGTGAGGACCCCGTAGGCCCACCAGGCCAGTAGGCCGACGATGATCGCGGTCGGCAGGGCGGCGCGGATGAAGCGACGTAACAAGCGAGGCTCCTGGGGGGACTTCTGTCAGGGGGCGACGCCGATGCCACCGCTCCTCGACGGACCTTAGCGGAAGACTGGCGCTCCGAAAGATGACCAAAAAGCCGGAAAAACCGGGCTTTGTTCGATCTTCGGCGGAAGTCGGCGGAGTTTTGTCGATGCTCGCTCTTGATTTGCCGCATCGGTGATCTTATTGTCGCGACATGACCCCCCAGCCGGGCTCGGCCGGAGATGTGCTGACGTTGATCAGCGCAGGCTCGGCCACGACCCGTTCCGATCTAGCGCGGCTCACGGGCCTGGCCAGATCCACGATCTCCCAGCGCGTGGACGCGCTGATCGAGCGCGGGCTGGTCGAGGAGACCGAGAGCGGTGAGTCCACCGGCGGCCGGCCGCCGCGCCAGCTGCGCCTGCACACCGAGGACCACGCCTTCGCGGGGGTCGACCTGGGGGCCACCCACTGCCGGGTCGCGCTGATGGACATCTCGGGCGACGTGCTGGCCGAGTGCGAGGACTCGCTGCTGATCGGCGAGGGGCCGGAGAAAGTGCTCGCCCATGTGGACCAGCGCCTCGACCGGCTGCTCGGCGAGGTGGGCCGGCCGCGGTCGGCGCTGCGCGCCATAGGGGTCGGGGTGCCGGGGCCGGTGGAGTTCGCCACGGGACGGCCGAACAACCCGCCGATCATGCCGGGCTGGAACGACTACCCCATCCCCGAATACTTCGAGGGCGTGTCGGTGCTGGTCGACAACGACGTCAACGTGATGGCGCTCGGAGAGCACCGCCACTCGTTCCCGGGCGCCGGTCACCTGCTGTTCGTCAAGGTCGGCACGGGCATCGGCTGCGGCATCATGGCCGAGGGCAAGCTTCATCGGGGCGCCCAGGGTTCGGCCGGCGACATCGGGCACATCCGGGTCAGCGGCCACGAGGACGCGGGCTGCCGGTGCGGCAACAGCGCCTGCCTGGAGGCCGTGGCGGGCGGCGCCGCCATCGCGCGGCGGCTGAGCGAACTGGGCCTGCCGGCCGAGTCGGGAGCCGACGTCGTGGCGCTCGTGCAGGCGGGCAACACCCAGGCGCTGCGGCTGGTCAGGGAGGCCGGCCGGCTCATCGGCGAGGTGCTGGCCAGCCTGGTGAACTTCTTCAACCCCGAGGTCATCGTCATCGGCGGCGCGCTGTCGCGGGTGCACGAGCACCTGCTGGCCGGGATCAGGGAGACGGTCTACCGCAGGTCGCTCCCGCTGGCCACGCACCACCTGTCCATCACGCCGAGCCGTACGGGCATCAACGCGGCCGCGCTCGGGGCGGGGATCCTCGCCATCGAGCACTACCTCTCGCCGGAGAACATCAACCGGATCGTCAACGCCTGAAAGGGTCCCCCCGATGCTGGTCATGAAAGGCATCGTCAAGCAGTTTCCCGGAGTGCGCGCGCTGGACGGTGTCGATCTGGACGTACGGGCGGGCGAGGTGCACTGCCTGCTGGGCCAGAACGGCGCCGGCAAGTCCACCCTGATCAAGGTCCTGGCCGGGGTGCACCAGCCGGACGAGGGCACGATCGTCTTCAACGACAAGGAAGTGCGCCCGAGCAGCCCGATCGACGCCATCAGGCTCGGTTTCGCCACGATCTACCAGGAGCTCGACCTGGTCGACGGGCTCAGCGTGGCCGAGAACATCTTCCTCGGCCACGAGCACGCCCGCTTCGGCTTCGTCAACCGGGCGGCCGCCAGGCGCGCCGCCCGCGAGGTGCTCGAACGGCTCGGCCACGGGGAGATCCGCCCGTCGGTCGAGGTGGGGCGGCTGTCGCCGGCGGCCAAGCAGGTCGTGTCCATGGCCAGGGCGCTCTCCCACGACGCCCGCCTGATCATCATGGACGAGCCGTCCGCCGCCCTCGCCCACGACGAGGTCGCCAACCTCTTCCGCATCATCCGAGAGCTGACCGCCCAGGGCGTGGCCGTCGTCTACATCTCCCACCGCCTGGAGGAGATCCGCGAGATCGGCGACCGGGTCACCGTGCTGAAGGACGGCCGCACGGTCGCCGTCGGCCTGTCCGCGCGCGACACCCCCACCGGAGAGATCGTCTCCCTGATGACCGGCAGGAACGTCGAGTACGTCTTCCCGCCCCGGGCCGGCCGCTCGCCGGGCGAGGAGGTGCTCAAGGTCGAGAACCTGTCCTCGCCGGGCGTCTTCTCGGGCGTCTCGTTCTCCGTGCGGGCGGGCGAGATCGTCGGGCTGGCCGGGCTGGTCGGCTCGGGCCGCTCGGAGATCCTGGAGGCCGTGTACGGCGCCCGCCCCGCCTCGGGCCGCGTCCTGCTCGCCGGGGCCCCCGTGCGCCGCAGCGTCGTCGGCACCGTCAAGCGCGGCATGGGCCTGGCCCCCGAGGAACGCAAGGCCCAGGCCCTCCTCCTCGACCAGAGCGTCACCGCCAACATCACGCTGGGCAGCCTGCCGGACTTCGCCAGGTTCGGCTGGATGGACCGCAAGCGGGAGCGGGCCGAGGCCAAGCGCCTGGCGGAAATGCTGGACATCCGCCCACCCGACCCCGAACGCCCGATCAGGACGCTGTCCGGCGGCAACCAGCAGAAGGCCGTGCTCGCCCGCTGGCTGCTCGGCGGACGCAAGCTGCTCCTGCTCGACGAGCCGACCAGAGGCGTGGACGTGGGCGCCAGGGCCGAGCTGTACGCGGTGATCCGCGACCTGGCCGAGCAGGGGATCGGCGTGCTGCTGGTCTCCAGCGAGGTGCCCGAGGTGCTCGGCCTGGCCGACCGGGTGCTCGTGTTACGCGAGGGCACGGTCATCCACGAGGGCGCCGCCGCTGAACTCGACGAGCACCGCGTACTCGACATGATCATGAATGGGAGGGCGGCGTGATGAGCGAGCCCACAACCGACCGGCCGCTGGCGGGGGTGGGGGCGTCCCCGCCGGGCGGCTTCCGCTTCAGTTTCGGAGAGATGCGACATCTCGGGCTGCTGGCGGCCCTGGCGCTGCTGATCATCGTCGGCCTGGTCACCCGGCCGGAGAACTTCGCCACCGCCTCCAACCTCGTCAGCATCCTCTCCCTTGCCGCCACGATCGGCGTGATCACGGTCGGGGCCACGTTCGTGATCATCGGCGGCGGCATCGACCTGTCGGTCGGCGCGGTCATGGCGCTGGCCTCGGTCTGGGCCACGACGCTGGCCACGCAGTCGTACGGGCCGGTGGTGATGGCGATCTGCGCCATCCTCGTCGGCACCGGGGCGGGGCTGGTCAACGGGTTACTCATCGCCTACGGGCGACTGGTGCCGTTCATCGCCACGCTGGCCATGCTCGTCGCCGCCCGAGGGCTGGCGCAGCGCATGTCCGACCGCAAGACGCAGCTCATCCAGTCGGAAAACTCCGCCATCGTGGACCTGTCGACCACGCGCCTGCTGGGCATCCCGCTGCTGGTCTACATCTTCGCCCTGGTGGTGGTGCTCGGGTGGATCGTGCTCAACCGCACGACGTTCGGGCGGCGGACGTACGCGGTCGGGGGCAACCCCGAGGCGGCCAGGCTGGCCGGCATCGACGTGCGCAAGCACACGATGCTCCTCTACGCCCTGTCGGGGCTCTGCTGCGGCATCGCCGCGATCCTCATCATGGCGCGTACGACGACCGGCTCGTCCACCCACGGCGACCTGTACGAACTCGACGCCATCGCCGCCGTGATCATCGGCGGCACGCTCCTCACCGGGGGCCGGGGCACGATCGTGGGCTCGATCCTGGGCCTGCTGATCTTCACCCTCATCACGAACCTGTTCATTCTCAACGGGCTCAACACCAGCGACCAGCTGATCGCCAAGGGCCTGATCATCGTCGTCGCCGTCCTTCTCCAGCGGCGGAACCTGAAGGAGAGAGCACCATGAGTGAGAACGTCGCCCGCAGGGGATTCCTCGTCGGCGGAGCCGTACTCTTAGCGACGGGCTGCACCAGCAACGAGCCCGCCGCCGCGCCCAGCACCAGCGCGGCCCCCGCGCCCGCCCCCGCGGCCAGCGGGAACGACCAGCCGGGGGACAAGGTCACGATCGGCTTCTCGGCGCCCGCCGCCGACCACGGCTGGATCGCGGCCATCGCCAAGAACGCCGAGAGCGCCGCGAAGCAGTACTCGGACGTGGAGTTCAAGCCGGTCGAGCCGACGAACGACATCAACCAGCAGATCTCCGCGGTCGAGTCGCTCATCGCGGCCAAGGTGAGCGCGCTGGTCATCCTGCCCAACGACGGCCAGCAGCTGAACCAGGTCGCGCTCCAGGCCACCGCGGCCGGGATCCCGGTCATCAACCTCGACCGCGTCTTCCCCGACAAGCTGGCCTACCGGACCTGGATCGGCGGCGACAACTACGGCATGGGCGTCGCGGCCGGGCAGTACATCGGCAAGCAGCTCAAGGACAAGGGCGTCACCAACCCCGTCATCGTCGAGATCCAGGGCATCGCCACGCTGCCGCTGACGCAGGACCGCAGCAAGGGCTTCGCCGACGCGCTGAAGACGTTCGGGTTCAGCGTCACGGCCAAGCAGGACGCCAAGTTCACGGTCGAGACCGGCAACCAGGTTGCCACGTCGCTGCTCCAGGCGCACAAGAAGATCGACGCGCTCTGGAACCACGACGACGACCAGGGCGTCGGCGTGCTGGCCGCGATCAAGGAGGCCAACCGGAACGAGTTCATCATGGTCGGCGGCGCCGGGTCGCTGAACGCGATGAAGGAGATCCAGTCGGGCACCTCGGTGCTGAAGGCCACGGTCACCTACAGTCCGACGATGGCCTCCTCGGCGATCAAACTCGCACGTCTGATCGCGCAGGGGAAGGGCATGAGTGATCTGGTGGAGAACCAGGTTCCACAGTCAATCACTCTTGCATCCGAGACCATTACGAAGGACAACGTCGAGAAGTACCTGGCGCTCGGCTTCGAATCCTGATCGGGGGTTGCATGTCAGACAAGACCACCATCGGCGTGGGCATGATCGGCTACGCCTTCATGGGCCGCGTCCACTCCCAGGCCTGGCGCAGCGTCTCGGCCTTCTTCGACCTGCCCTTGGTACCTCGCATGGCGGTGCTCGGCGGCAGGTCGAAGGAGAGCACCGAGGCGGCCGCCGCACAGCTCGGCTGGGCCGACGTCGAGACGGACTGGAGGGAGCTGATCAAGCGCGACGACGTGCAGATCGTCGACATCTGCACGCCCGGTGACTCGCACGCCGAGATCGCCATCGCCGCGCTGCAGGCGGGCAAGCACGTGATCTGCGAGAAACCGCTGGCCAACACCGTCGAAGAGGCCGAGGCCATGGTCCGGGCCGCGCAGGCGGCGCCGTCCACGGTCAAGAGCATGGTGGCCTTCAACTACCGGCGGGTGCCCGCGATCGCGCTCGCCCGCCGGTACGTCGAGGAGGGCCGGATCGGCGAGGTCAGGCACGTACGGGCCGCGTACCTGCAGGACTGGATCGTCGACCCGGAGTTCCCGCTGGTCTGGCGGCTGCAGAAGGACAAGGCGGGCGCGGGCGCGCTGGGCGACATCGGCTCGCACATCGTGGACGCGGCCCAGTTCATCACCGGGCAGCAGGTGGTGGGCGTCTCCGCGCTGACGGAGACGTTCATCAAGGAACGCCCGATCGCCGCGGCGTCCTCGGGCCTGGAGGCCACCGGCACCGCCGACATGGGCGAGGTGACGGTGGACGACGCCGCCCTGTTCATCGGCCGGCTCTCGGGCGGCGGGCTGGCCTCGTTCGAGGCCACCCGGTTCGCCTTCGGCCGCAAGAACGCGATGCGCATCGAGATCAACGGCTCGCTCGGCAGCCTGGCGTTCGACTTCGAGGCCATGAACGAGCTGTGGTTCAGCTCCGACGGCGGCGGCTTCGAGCGGATCCTGGTCACCGAGCCCGACCACCCGTACGTGGGCGCCTGGTGGCCGCCCGGGCACGGGCTCGGCTACGAGCACACCTTCACCCACGAGATCAACGACTTCCTGGAGGCGATCGCCACCGGCGCCGACCCCTCGCCGTCGTTCGCCGACGGGCTGAGGGTGCAGCGGGTGCTGGAGGCGGTCGAGCGGAGCGCGGCTCAGGGCAGCCGCTACATGAACGTGGAGGACTGACACATGCGACCTGTCACCCTGTTCACAGGGCAGTGGGCCGACCTGCCGTTCGAGGAGGTGTGCCGGCTGGCGGCCGAATGGGGCTACGACGGGCTGGAGATCGCCTGCTCGGGCGACCACTTCGACGTGGCCCAGGCCGTGGCCGACCCGTCGTACGTGGAGCAGAAGCACGCCCAGCTCGACAAGCACGGCCTGAAGGTCTGGACCATCTCCAACCACCTGGTCGGGCAGGCGGTCTGCGACCTCATCGACGAGCGCCACAAGACCATCCTGCCCGCCCGCATCTGGGGCTCCGGCGACCCCGAGTCGGTACGCCAGGCGGCGGCGGAGGACATGAAGAACACCGCCCGCGCGGCCTCCCTGCTGGGCGTGGACACGGTGGTCGGCTTCACCGGGTCGTCGATCTGGCACACGGTCGCCATGTTCCCGCCGGTGCCCGCGTCGATGGTGGACGCCGGCTACCAGGACTTCGCCGACCGCTGGAACCCGATCCTCGACGTCTTCGACGAGGTCGGGGTGCGCTTCGCGCACGAGGTCCACCCGAGCGAGATCGCGTACGACTACTACACCACCGTGCGCACCCTGGAGGCCATCGGCCACCGTCCCGCCTTCGGCCTGAACTGGGACCCGTCCCACATGGTCTGGCAGGACCTGGACCCGGTCGGGTTCATCCTGGACTTCAAGGACCGGATCTACCACGTCGACTGCAAGGACACGCGCATGCGCGTGGGCGACGGCCGAAAGGGCCGCCTGTCCTCGCACCTGGCCTGGGCGGACATGCGCCGCGGCTGGGACTTCGTCTCGACGGGGCGGGGCGACGTGCCCTGGGAGGACTGCTTCCGGGCGCTGAACTCGATCGGGTACGAAGGGCCCATCTCGATCGAGTGGGAGGACGCGGGGATGGACCGGCTGGACGGGGCCAAGGAGGCGCTGGGCTACATCCGCAAGCTCAACGCCATCACCCCGCCGACCGCCGCCTTCGACGCCGCCTTCTCCACGACCTGACAGCACGGCCTTCCACAAGGGGGGCGCTGCGCGCCTCTGGCTTCCAGCCAGCGCCTCCCAAGGTCCTTTCGAATCCCAGCTCGCCATCCCACCCGTCGCCTGGTTACACGGTGGGCCGCGGGAGCCCGCCCCGAGGCGAGGGGCTCCCGCCCCTCGCGCACCCCGGCGTCGGCCGAGGGCGAAGTCGTCCTTTGATTGACCGTCGGAGAGGGCGACGGGGCTCCCACTGAGCGGAGAGGGAATGACGATCCCGGCATGGCTCAACCCCGCCCCGTAGCCATCAACCATGTCGGGCCGGCCGGTAGGTCAGCACCTGCGTGTGGCCGTCGAAGGTCCGGGCCTCGAGCAGTTCGAGGTCGAAGTCGTCCGCACCGTCGAAGATCCGGTCCACGCCGGTCGTCCCGGAGATCACGGGGAAGACCGTCACCTCGATGGTGTCGATCAGGCCGGCGTTCAGCAGCGCCCGGTTGAGCGTCAGGCTGCCGTGGGAGCGCAGCGGCACATCGGATTCGGCCTTGAGACGCGTGACCACCTCGACAGGATCGCCGGACTCGATGGTCGTGTCCGGCCACTCGAGCGGCTCGGTCAGCCGGCTGGAGAGCACCGTGACCGGGGAGTCGAACATGCGCGTGATCCACCCGTCCAACAGGCCCCGGTCGAAGCCTGCGTCAAGGAACGGCGCGTTCGACGAGTAGGTCTTGGCCCCGAGCACCATGCGCAGCGGGTCGCGGTAGGCGGCGGCGCGATACGCGAGGAATTCGGGGCCCTGCTTGCCCCAGTAGCCGCCCCAGTCGCCGTTGTGGTTGGCGAAGCCGTCAAGCGTGGAGAAGATGTCGAAGGTGTAAGTGGCGGTCATGGTGTCTCCTCGCGGGAAGTCGGTCGCGCGCGCCTTGTGGCGGCCTCACCCCTGCTACGAACACCACCGCCCCGATCCGACACGCCTCCCGGATTTCTTTCAGAACTTTTCCGGGCTCATCCGAGTGGTGCCCGCCCGTTCGCAGCGTTGAGTGCCTCAGCCGGGCCCGTACAGCCGGAGGTCGAGGTCCAGGCCGCCCAGCTTCTCCAGGATGAGCGCCCGCACCTCCGGCCACGCGAGCCCGCCGTGCCCGCACCCCAGGGGCGGGATCGCGACGCTGCCGAGGCGCAGCTCGGCCGGCAGCCGCGCCAGGTCGTCCAGCCCCGCGGCGATGTCCGGGAGCCTGGACTTCTGACGCCAGTGGCGTTTGGTCGGGAAGTTGAGCACCCAACGGTCGCCGTCGCCGAGCCGTACGGGGAAGACGTGCCCGATCCGCACGCGGCCGTCGGCGCACGCCTGCGCGTAGGCCGCGAACATCTCGGGGAACGCCCGCTTGAACTCCAGGGCGATCCCCTTGCCCATCACCCCGACCGTGTTGACCGCGTTGACGAGGGCTTGCGCGTCGTCCTGGAGCAGGTCGCCGGTGGTTTCCGTGATCAAGGATGCGCTCCCGCCGTTCGAGGTTCCCGACCACCAGAACTAGCGGGCGACCCCGACAAAAAAGTAGGGGCCGCCACGGCGGCCCCCACCGTTCGGAACGCGGTCAGTCCATGACGACGATCTGGCGGAGGACCTCGCCGCCCCGCAGCGCCGCCACCGCGTCGTTCAGGTCCGACAGGCGGATGCGGGCGCTGATCATCGACTCCAGGTCCAGCTTGCCGGCCTTGTGGAGCTTGGCGAAGTAGGGGAAGGCGTGGCGCACGTCCGCCTCCCCGTACAGGCTGGACAGCAGGTTCTTGCCCTCGAACAGCAGGCTGAACGCCGAGATCGACACCATGTCGTCCAGCGCGCCCGCCCCGACCACGATGACGTCGCCGCCCTGCCGGGTGATCTGCCAGGCGCTCTGGATCGTGGCCGCCTTGCCGACCACCTCGAAGCCGTAGTCGAAGCCGGCGCCGGCGGTGAGCTCGTTCACGGCGTCGGGGATCTGGTCCGGGGTGACGGCGTGCGTGGCGCCGACCTTCTTGGCCAGCTCGTGCTTGGACTCCAGCGGGTCGACCGCGAGGATCGTCCGGGCGCCGGACAGGCGGGCGCCCTGGATGACCGACAGGCCGACGCCGCCGCAGCCGATCACCGCGACCGTGGAGCCGGGGCGGACCTTCGCGGTGTTGATCGCGGCGCCCACGCCCGTGGTGATGCCGCAGCCGATCAGGGCCGCCGCCTCCCACGACACGTCCTCGTCGATCTTGATCGCGCCCTGCCACGGCACGACGATCTCCTCCGCCCAGGTGCCGCACCCGGCCATCCCGTACGCCGTCGCCCCGTCGCCGCCGAACCGGAAGTTGCCCTTGCTGAACGCCTCGACCACGTACTTGATGCACAGGTACGGCTGGCCGCCCAGGCACAGGTCGCACTCCTGGCAGCCGGGCCGCCAGTTGATGACCACGTGGTCGCCCGGCTTCAGCGAGGTGACGTGCTCGCCCACCTCGACCACCTCACCCGCGCCCTCGTGCCCGAGCACCAGCGGCACGGGCTGAGGCAGTACGCCGGTCATGGCCGACAGGTCCGAGTGGCAGACGCCCGTCGCCTTGATCCGTACGCGTACGTCCGCCGCCCCGACAGGGGCCAGGGTGACGTCGTCGCGGATGTCCAGCTTGTCGTTGCCTACGGCGTGCAGGATCGCGGCGCGCATGGGGTTCCTCCTCCGGCTGGTGCCTAGCGGGGCTATTCCTCGAGGGAAAGGGCGGCTTTGGGGCAGGACCTGACGGCGTGGCGGACGCGGTCCCGCATCTCGGGGGGTGGTTCTGGCAGCAGGATGTGGAGCTGGTCGTCGTCGTCCACCTCGAACACCTCCGGCGCGAGCCCCATGCACACGGCGTTGGCCTCGCAGACCAGCTCGTCGAACTTGACTCTCATGCGAGCCTCCTGTGATCCCATGAGACCACTTTGGTGTTCTCGACGATGTACGCAACTCGCTTTCGCCCGGTCTGCTCCACGTACGGGCGCAGCAGTTCGTCCGGCACGCCCGGGGTCATCCGGCGGGCGACCATCATCCCGACGTCCAGGACGCGGTCGCGGTCGTCCACCCGTTCGGCGTTCCCGTACACCAGGACGCCCCGCAGCTCGGCGTAGTCCTCGCCGGTCTCGATCAGGCAGCTCACGCGAGGGTCGCGGGCGAGATTGTGGGTTTTCTGGGCTTTCGCATAGGTCCAGAAGGTGATGCGTCCCTTGTCGAGCCCGTAGAACATGGTCACCAGGTGGGGTGTTCCGTCCGCGTTGATGGTGGCCAGCTGCAGCTTGCGCGAGCTCTCCAGGAAGGCGGTGACGTCGTCGTCCGACATGGCGATGCGAGCGCGCTGATTCACGTTGTAAGTAGAACAGGTTTCAGAACGGCCCTGCAAGGGTCCCCTGGAATGTTGTTCGGTTCGGCTAGGGTGCATGCCTATGACGATGCCGTCAGAGCTGCTCTACGCAGCGAAACACGCCAAGGGATTCATGCCGCACAACGAGGGCCTGGCCCTGTACGAGGCGGCCTGCCGATACGGGAAGCTGGGCCCGGTCTGCGAGATCGGCACGTACTGCGGGAAGTCGGCCGTCTATCTCGGCGCGGCGGCCAGGCAGGCCGGGTCGGTGGTCGTGACCGTGGACCATCATCGGGGCTCCGAGGAGATCCAGCCCGGGTGGGCCCACCATGACCCGACGCTGGTGGATCCCCGGTTCGGGAAGATGGACTCGCTGCCGACGTTCAGGGCCACGATCGCGGCCGCCGGTCTCGAGGACGAGGTGATCGCGATCGTGGGCCGGTCGGAGCAGGTCGCCGCGCTCTGGAGGACGCCTCTGGGGATGCTGTTCATCGACGGCGGGCACTCCGAGGAGCCGGTGACCCGCGACTACGAGGGCTGGGCGCCCCACGTCATGCCGGGCGGGGCGCTGGTCTTCCACGACATCTACCCCGATCCCGCCGACGGGGGGCAGGCGCCGTACCGGGTCTACCAGCGGGCGGTCCGGTCGGGCGCCTTCAGCGAGGTGTCGGTGGAGGGCTCGCTCCGGGTGCTGGAGCGCGTCGGCCCGGGAATCTAGGCCCGGGAATCCAGGCGTCGCCGGCAAGGGTCAGCAGCGGTGGCGGTGGGTCCAGGAGCGGCGGGTCTGCGACTGCCAACGCTGGAAGTCCTCGTGCGTGTGCGCCTCGTGCCCGAGCGCGAGCAGCGCCTGGTCCGTCCACGAGGCCGCCTCCTCGGGTTCGGCCCCGGCGAGGATCGGCACGGCCTGCGCCGTGTGGTCCGGGAGCGTCCCCGACCGCAGCCGGGCGGCGACGGCGAACGCGCACCCCTGGGCCAGATAGGCGCGGAACCCGTCGGCCCCGGCGTGCTCGGTCAGCCACCACAGCTCGTCGCTCTCGGCCCCGCCCGTGTACGTCGCCGCGAACCCGATCCCGCTCCACAGGTCGCCCCGCCGTCCCGCCGGATATCCACCGATCCTGGCGGCGACGTCGTCGGGCGCGGCGCAGTCGTGGTACCAGAGCAGCCGCCCCAGCCCCTGGTCGAACACCGCGCAGTGCGCCCTGGTCAGCAGGTCGGGCATCGTGCGCTCGCCCACCATGCGGTCGGCCCTGGCCAGGCTCCACTGGAACCCGAACCCGTCCACCGCCAGCCAGCGCAGCAGCGGATGGGCGCGCCGCGCGCCCCACAGCGGCCGCAGCCGCAGCAGGGCGTACCCGCGACCGGCGCCGACGTAGGCGGCGTGGCGATGATGCTGGGCGGGGCCGGTGAGTAGCTCGTGAAGGCGCCGGCCCCGCGTCAGCGTGAGCAGGTCGAGTACGGTGCTGGCGGCGGCCGCTCCTTCGTAGCCGAAGGGCCGCTGCTCAGCCGAGATTTCCTCGACCTTCTCGATCTCCCGGGACATCACCGCGTTGAAGCCGAAAACATACGACCTCTCCGCGTCGGTGAAGACGGCCCGGGAAGTTCCTCCTCTGAGCCGGAACCGCCGCCGACTCAGATCGGACTCCAGCGGATCCTTGGCCAGGAACCTCCGCAGCCCCCTCGCCCGGGACAGTGTCGGCTCGGTCCTGACCTGGTCCAAGAACGATGTTGTGCCCGTGTCGCCCACGCTTCCCCCGAAGACGCCTCGTACGAGTCACTCAGAAGCTAGTAAGCCCATTGCGTCGATCATCGGCGGCGCACCGGATTTCGGCGGCAAAGAACCCGCAAAAGCGCTTGTGCGAGGTGAAGTCAGGTCAGAGGTCGTCGCGGCGTACCAGGCCCGTGCCGGCGGCGCAGCCGCAGGTCTCCGGGTCGGACACCGACGTCCCCGCGATGTCCCTGAACAGCCCGGACCCCGGCGTCAGCCCCAGCAGCGCGTCCGCCGCGAGCACGGCGGCGGCGGCGGTGTAGCCGGATCGTTCGTTGGGGTAGTGCCTGCGGTTGGCGAACTGCCAGCCCGTCCAGTACGAGCCGTCCTCGTGCCGCAGATGCTGCACGTCCGCGAACAGCGTGACCGCCCGCTCCCGGTCTCCCAGCGCGTCGAGCGCCAGCACCAGCTCGCACGTCTCCGCGCCCGTCACCCACGGCTGGTCCGATACGCACCTGATCCCGAGCCCGGGCACCACGAACGTGGCCCACTCGCGCTCCAGCAGCTCGAACGCCTGCTGTCCGCGTACCGCGCCGCCGAGCACCGGGTAGTACCAGTCCATGGAGAAGCGGCTCTTGTCCGCGAACGCCTCGGAATGCGCCGCCAGCACGTGCGCCAGCCGGTCGGCGGCCAGCTCCCAGTGCGGCTGCGGGTCCTGCAGGTGCTCCGCGAGCAGCACGCCGCAGCGCAGCCCCTGGTGGACGGAGGAGCAGCCGGTGAGCAGCGCGAGCGTCGAGGCGACGCCGTGCCCGTCGCGCTCCCAGACGATCTCGCCCCGCTCGGTCTGGAGCCCCGCCACGTAGTCGAGCGCGGCCTTCACCATGGGCCAGTGTTCCTCGGTGAACGCCTGGTCGCCGGTCACGAGGTGGTGGTGCCAGAGCCCGGCGGCGACGTACGCGGCGTGGTTGGTCTCGCCACCCGGCTCCGTGGGCACGCCGTCGACCAGCTTCATCGGCCAGGAGCCGTCGGGGCGCTGGTGGCCGGCCAGCCACGCGTAGCCGCGCCGTACGGGATCGCCGAGCCCCGCGACGGACATGGCCATCAGGCACTCGACGTGGTTCCACGCGTCGACGTGGCCCTCCGGCCACGGCACGCCGCCGTCGTCCTGCTGGATCGCCGCGATGCTCTCAGCCGTCCGCACGACCTCCGCGTGGGAGATCATGGCTTCCTGACGTAGAGGACCACGCTCTTGCCGATGATCGGGTTGAGTACGGCCTCGGCGATCCTGGTCGCGGCCGGGCGCTTCATGATGTCCCAGACCAGCAGCTCGTGGTACGCCTTGGCGAGCGGGTTGTCGTCGTTGTTGACGCCGACGGCGCACTTGATCCACCAGTACGGCGCGTGCAGGCCGTGGGCGTGGTGGTGGGGGCCGATCTCGAACCCGATGGACTTCAGCTTCGCCGACAGCTCAGCCAACGTATAAATCCGGACATGCCCCCCGGGGGCCGTGTGGTAGTCCTCGTCCAGCGCCCAGCAGATCCGCTCCGGCAGGAAGCTCGGCACGGTCACGGCCGCCGTGCCGCCCGGCTTGAGCACGCGGAAGATCTCGCGCATGGCCGCCATGTCGTCCGGGATGTGCTCCAGCACCTCGGCCGCGATAATCCGGTCGAAGCTGCCGTCCTCGAACGGCATGTCCAGCGCCGTGCCCTGGACGATCTGCCCGCTCGCCCCCGGCGGCACCTCGCCCGCCTTGTCCATCGCCACGAACATGGCCGCCACGCCGTCCAGCTCCGCCTGGTCCATGTCGAACGCGATCACGTCCGCTCCCCGGCGCAGCACCTCGAAGGCGTGCCGGCCGCCGCCGCAGCCCAGGTCGAGCACGCGCACGCCGGGGCCGACGGGGAGCCGGGCGAAGTCGACGGTCAGCACTGGTCAGCCTCTCCTCTTGTGGTTCTCGATGGCCTCGAAGTACGCCTCGACGGTCCGCTTGGCCACGACGTGCCAGGTGTAGCGCTCCATGACGCGGTCGTATCCGGCCTGGCCCACGCGCTCGCGCTCCTCGGGGGAGTCGTGCAGGCGGCGCAGCACCGTGGCCAGCTCCTCGGGGTCGCCGGGGGCCACCTGGATGGCGGCGTCGCCCACGACCTCGGGCAGCGCTCCCGTACGGCTGGCCACCAGGGGAGTGCCGCAGGCCATGTGCTCGACGGCGGGCAGCGAGAAGCCCTCGTAGAGGGAGGGCACGACCGAGATCTCCGAGGTGGCGATCAGCTCGCCCAGCTCGTCGTCGGTGATGCCGTGCACGAACCGTACCCGGTCCTGCAGGGACAGCTCCTGGACGAGCTGCTCGGTCGGGCCGCCGGGGGTGGGCCGGCTGACGACGGTGAGGTGCACGTCGCGCTCGGTGGCCAGCTTCGCGACCGCCCGCAGCAGCGTCGCGACGCCCTTCATGGGCGAGTCCGCGCTGGCGACCGCCACGATCGAGCCCTTGCGCCTGGGCTTGTCCGGGCGCGGGTGGAAATAGCGGGTGTCGACGCCGAGGGGGATCAGGCGCATGTTCGCCTGGGGGACGTTGAAGTCGCGGTGGATGTCGGCCAGCGACGACTCGCTGACGGTCAGGATCGGGCTCAGGCGGGGCGCGACGCGCGACTGCATCTTCACGAACCCGTACCAGCGGCGCAGGCTCAGCCTCTTCCCGCCGGTGGCGGCCTCGAGCTCGATGCGGCGGTCGACGCTGATCGGGTGGTGGATGGTGCCGACCACGGGGAACATCCGCTGGATGCCCAGCAGGCCGTACCCGAGGGTCTGGTTGTCCTGCACGACGTCGAAGTCGCCGAGGCGCTTCTTCAGCTCGCGGTAGGCCCGCAGCGTGAACGTCAGCGGCTCGGGGAACCCCGCCGACCACATCGTCCCGACTTCCAGCCAGTCGATCCAGTCGCGGTATTCGTGCAGCTTGGGCGTCCTGAACGGGTCCTCGTCGCGATAGAGGTCGAGGCTGGGCACCTCGCGCAGGATGACGCCCTCGTCCAGCTCGGGATAGGGCTGGCCGGAGAACACCTCGACGTGGTGCCCCAACGCGACCAGTTCGCGGCTGAGGTGGCGTAGATAGACGCCCTGGCCCCCACAGGTCGGCTTGCTGCGGTAGGACAACAACGCGATCCGCAGCGTTCGCTCCCGCCGGGCTGGCTCTTCCACGGACACCCCTTTCTCCGCCGGTAGGGCCCTTGAGATGGGCGTGTACCGTGAAGATGACCTTAGTCCGAAAAGGCTACCATTCGGTAGGTCAGGTGGAATTGTTCACAATTACGGTTAAACGTCGTGCGAACTGCGACGTTGCTGTGACCGAGCGTGGTTCGGTGGAACGGGTTCTAGGTGGCTTGGTGCCCTGTCTGGGTGCTTAGCTGTACATTCCGTCCCAAACAGATTGCTATACGCGATAGCTGGAGGACCCTTGGCCAGGCGAGCTCTGATCACCGGCATCACCGGCCAGGACGGTTCTTACTTGGCGGAGCACCTGCTTGAGCAGGGGTACGAGGTGTGGGGGCTGGCGCGGGGGCAGGCGAACCCGCGGGTGTCCCGGATGCGCAAGCTGCTCTCCGACGTACAGGTGGTGCGGGGGGATCTGCTGGATCAGGGGTCCCTGATCTCGGCGGTGGAACGGGTTCAGCCGGACGAGGTGTACAACCTGGGGGCGATCTCGTTCGTGCCGATGTCGTGGGAGCAGGCGGAGCTCACGGCCGAGGTGACCGGGATGGGCGTGCTGCGCATGCTGGAGGCGATCCGGGTGTGCTCGGGGGCGTCGCGGGGCTCGGGCGCCTCCCGACAGATCCGCTTTTATCAGGCTTCGTCCTCTGAGATGTTCGGGCAGGTCAGCGAGACGCCGCAGAACGAGCGGACCGCCTTCCACCCGCGCTCGCCGTACGGGGTGGCCAAGGCGTACGGGCACTTCCTCACGCAGAACTACCGCGAGTCGTACGGGATGTTCGCCGTGTCCGGGATCCTGTTCAACCATGAGTCGCCGCGCCGGGGGGCCGAGTTCGTCACCAGGAAGGTGTCGCTGGGGGTGGCCCGGATCAAGCTGGGGCTGGCCACGGAGCTGCGGCTGGGGAACCTGGAGGCGCGGCGGGACTGGGGGTTCGCCGGCGACTACGTGAAGGCGATGCACCTGATGCTGCAGGCCGCCACTCCCGAGGACTACGTGATCGGGACCGGGCGGATGAAGTCGGTCAGGGAGCTGGTGGAGGCCGCGTTCACGGCCGCGGGGCTGGACTGGGAGCGGTACGTGGTGACGGACCAGACGCTGCACCGGCCGGCCGAGGTGGACCTGCTGTGCGCGGACCCGAAGAAGGCGCGGGCGCAGCTGGGGTGGGAGCCGGGCGTGTCGTTCGACGAGCTGGTGACGATGATGGTCGAGTCGGATCTGCGGCTGCTCACCGACGGCGGCGATCCCGACCAGGACAGCTCCTGGCCGTGACCGCTATGCCCCGGTGATGGCCTGGCGGTAGGCGCCCGGGGTCAGGCCGAAGTAGCGGGTGAACCAGCGGGTCAGGTGGCTCTGGTCGGCGAAGCCCGTCTCGGTGGCCACCTCGCTGATCGCAGTGCCGCCGGAGATCAGCGTACGGGCCGCCCTGAGCCGTAGTTGCCGCTGGTAGTCGCTGGGGGACAGCCCGTACTCCGCGTGGAAGGCCCGGTAGACCGCGTAGCGGCTGGCACCCGTGGCCCTCGCCAGGTCGTCGCTCGTGAGGTCGTCGCCGAGGCGGTCATGGAGGAGCTCCCTGGCCTGCCGCGCCACCCGCACCGACCTTCCCGGCCTGCCGTCCGGGCGGACCGGGGCCGTCGCGGCCCGCCGTACGATCGCCGCGACCGTGGCGGTGAGCAACTCGTCGCGCCGCAGAGCCGTCGCGTCGTCGCTCAGGAGCGCCCCGTGCAGCGAGCGCAGCGCCTCCGCCAGGACGGGATCCTCGACCACGGGCTCGGCGAACAGGGGCAGGCCCAGACGGCGGCCCGTCGTGTCCGTCAGGGCGTCCGACACGAGCTCCGGGCCGATGTGGACGATCCGGTACGTGAAGCCGTGCACGTTCGTGGCGTGGCCGTCGTGGGGGTCCTCCGGGTTGAACGCCATGACCATGCCCGCCGAGCTCGTGTGGGCCGAGCCGCGGCAGGTGAACGACTGCGCGCCGGTCTCCGTGACCCCGAACGAGTACGTCTCGTGGCTGTGCCGGTGGTAGACGTGCCGTTCGAAGTGGGCATGCATGGCCTCCAGCGGCCGGTCGGGCGACCGCCAGTATCGGGACCAGTCATGCACCATCACCCTTCCATTGTCCCCGGCCCCATTGACAAACCAAATTTTTACATAAAGGATTGTTTTTGCAATGAGAGAAGTCCTGTACCTCGAAGAGATCGAGCAGGCCGAGGCCCTGCTCAAGCCGCAGCGCGTGGAGGTGCTGCGGCAACTGGCCGAGCCGCGTACGTGCTCGGAGATCGCCGAACGGCTCGGCCAGACGCCGCAGCGGGTCTACTACCACGTCAAACGACTGGTCGAGGCGGGCCTCGTGGACCTCGTGTCCGAGCGCAAGGTACGCGGGATCCACGAGGGCATCTACCAGGCCGGCGCGCGGTCGTACTGGCTGTCGCCCCGGCTGGTGGGCCGGATCGGGCTCCGCAAGGCGCGTGACGAGCTGAGCCTCGGTTACCTGCTGGATCTCATGGAGGAGGTCCAGTCGGACATCGCGGCGCTCGACAGGAGCGCGCCCGAGTTGCCGTCGGTCGGGTTGTCGGGGGAGATCCATGTGCGTCCTGAGCGGCGCCAGGAGTTCCTGGACGATCTGCAGACGATGCTGCGGGAGCTGTTCACGCGGTACGGCGGGGCGGAGGGGGACGCGTTCAAGCTCGCGGTCGCCTGCTACCCGAAGGCCGCCGACGACAGCCCTGCAAACCACCCCGAAACCAACACCCCTCCTCCGCCGGCCTCGCCGACTTCACCAGCTTCACCAACGGGCCCACCTGCCGCCGCTCCCTCGCCACCGACGGACCGGCCCGACGCCGACTCTTCGGCCGCCATCGACCAGTCCGACCCCGCCTCTACGGCCGCCATCGATCAGCCCGACCTCGCCTCTACGGCACCCACGGACCGGCCGGGCCCTGACGCCGCTCCACCCCGCAGTCGCCAAAGGAGAAGATGACCATGACCGAGCCCATGACGTTTCGTGCCCGCATCCAGGCGCCTCTCAAGGACGTGCGCCACGCGCTCACCGACCCGGCCGCGCTGCGGATCTGGCTGGCCGAGCACGCCGAGGTGGAGCTGCCCGACCGGTTCGGGTTCTGGGGGCGTACCACGCCTGAGGGGGACGCGCCGCACCAGCGGCTGCTGCACGCGGACGAGCGCACGGTGCGCTTCGCCTGGCTGCTGGACGGCGAGGAGACGACCACCGAGTTCCGGCTGGAGGAGGACGGGGACGCGACCGTCCTGTCGCTGTCGCAGACGCACTTCGATTTCCAGGACGTCATCACGGGCAAGAGCATCCGGGGCGTGCTGCAGACGTACTGGTGCCTGGCCATCGCCAACCTGGCCGAACACCTCGAGGGGCGCGAGCTCACACCCAAGATCGACTTCTCCTCCGCGGACCTGCGGGCCCAGGTCACGATCGACGCTTCGCCGTCTCAGGTGTTCGAGTCGCTGATCGACTCCGAGACCGTGACGAAGTGGTTCGGGTACCCGATCGAGATCGAGCCGCACGTGGGCGGGCGCTTCGCGATGGGCGGCCTGGCCAACGACCCCAGCCCGGCCAAGGTGCTGGAGCTTGAGCCCGACCGCAAGTTCTCCCTGGACTGGGGCGGCCCGGGAGTCGGCACGTGGGAGCTGGAGGGCTCCGGTGGGAAGACCCGGCTGACGCTGGTGCAGAGCGGGTTCGACGCGGAACGTCCGCCGTACGCGGCGTGGGGCGGGATCATGTCGGGGGTCGCGGAGCTGCGGCGCTACCACGAGGTGCCGGACTGGCAGCCGGTCATCATGGCCTGACACCACCGCACCAGCGTTCAAGACACGGCGGGGGCGGGATGTGGAGACTCGTGGCCATGCGTTTCGACACCAAGATCGGCATCGTGGTCCGCGCGGATTTGGCCGCATGGCAGAAGCTCAACGTCACCGCCTTCCTGTCCAGCGCGGTGGCGGGCGGGGTGCCGGGGCTCATGGGGGAGCCGTACGAGGACGGGTCCGGCAATTCATACCTGCCGATGCTCCGGCAGCCCGTGCTGGTCTACACGGCTGACCTGGAGGGGCTCCGAGGCGTCCAGGAGAAGGCGATGGGACGGGAGATGGACGTGGCCGTCTACATCGAGGAGATGTTCAAGACGGGACACGACGCGGACAACCGAGCGGCGGTGCGGGCGGTGGAGGCCGACGAACTGGCGCTGGTGGGGGTGGCGATCCACGGACCGAAGAACGGCGTGGACAAGGTCCTGAAGGGCCTCGCCCTACACCCCTGACCCAGAACCACCACCGCGCTCTCCCCAACTCCAGCACCACGGGCGGCCGAACCCTCGCGCACAGCGGCCACCACGCTTTCAGCAGCCCCAGCACCACGGGTGGCCAAAGCCTCCGCCGCGCCTCCCGCCGCACGCTCTCACCCACACCACTGCCCGCCCCCTCCTGACCGCTACTCGCGGTCGTGCCTCCGCGCTGGCGGTCGTGCCTCCGCGCTGGCGGTCGTGCCTCCGCGCTGGCGGTCGTGCCTCCGCGCTGGCGGTCGTGCCTCCGCGCTGGCGGTCGTGCCTCCG
>NZ_JBEXCR010000040.1:0-28656 GCF_040605375.1 Nonomuraea sp. NPDC005650 | reverse complement strand
CGCCTGCGGCTCCTCCCGCGGCCCTGTGGATAACTCGCCCACATCCACAGAACCCCATTCGGCCGCCTACCGTCGGGGCCCGCCGTAGCACCCTGGGCGCCATGCACCGCCCACACCCCGCTACCCCACACCCCGCCACCCCCCCTCACCACGCCCACCGGTCCTCCAGCCCACGCGGCACCCCGTCCGGGCCCTGTAGCCCCTGAGGGAGAAGCACCGACACCCACAGCAACACTCCGGGAGGGGACACCTCCCATCCAGGGAAAAGCCGATCGCGGGCTCCCAAATCCAGCGACGCCACCCACCCCACCCTCACTCGCCGACCGGACCGCCCGAATCACCCGAGCGATCCCCCCGGCCGTCGCCTGCCGTCAGACGGCCGCCCACATCTGGGGCCTGAGCGCCCTCCACACCCCAGAAGCCGACTGGCCCATAGAGCTGACCGCCCCCGCCCACCTGGCTCTCCCCGGTTGCGTCACCTACATGGCGCCGCTCCCACCCGAAGACATCACCATGCACAAGGGCGTCCGCCTCACCACCATGGAACGCACAGCCCTCGACTGCGCCCGCTGGCTCCCCCGCATGGAGGCGGTGGCGATCCTCGACCAGTTCGCACGCCGGGGCGTCGATCTCGATGCTCTGTGGCACCGCCCGCTCAACTCCTGGCGCCTGCGTGACACCCTCGGCCTCGCCGATCGGGGCGCCGCCTCACCCAGGGAGAGCTGGCTCCGGGTCATCCTCGTGGAAGGCGGCCTCCCCAGACCCACCACCCAAATCGGGGTCGAGCTGGGCGACGACCGGCTCGCGTACCTCGACCTGGGCTGGGAGGAGTTCAAGGTCGCAGTCGAGTACGACGGCCAGGAGCACCACACCTCACCCGCCGACCAGCAACGCGACGCGGATCGCCGTGAGGAGCTTCGCCGACGCGGCTGGCGCGTGATCGCCGTCCGCCGCGACGTCATCCCCGGCCAGATCGCCGACCTCCTCCATCACGTGGCCAACACCCTGATCGAACGCGGCTGGCAACCCGGCCCGGAGCGCACCAACCACATCCTCCGCCGCATCCGAGCCGCCCGCCGCCGCTCCCGCTTCCGATTAATCAGCCCTCCGCCACCCCATCCCGCTGTGCTTGGGTAGCGAGCGCCTGAATGCCGACCGACCGTCGCGCCTGAACGCCGACCAGGCATCACATCGGACCGTCGGTTGGCCGTCACGCAGGACTGTCGGCCGGACGCCACATCGAACCGTCGGCTGGGTGTGACGCCGGAGTGTCGGTCGGTTGTCACGCCGGAACGTCTGGTGGGCGTTCGTGGCGGAACGTCGGCTGGCCGGCCGTTGTGACGACCGTCCAGCAGCCGGAAACCAGGCGGGTTGTGGCGACTGGGAGTCCGTCGTGGTGGGGGTGGAGCTGAGTGCGGGTGGCCGCTGCCAGGGTCAGCCGACTGCGACAGGGAGCTCCTTGATGCCGTTGATGAAGTTCGAGCGAAGGCGGCGAGCCGGGCCCGTTTGGCGGAGTTTGGGGCGGCGGCGAGCCAACTGCTCGAAGAGGATCCGGAGTTCGAGTTTGGCCAGGTGGTTGCCCAGGCAGAAGTGGGCTCCACCACCGCCGAAGCCGATGTGCGGGTTCGGGTCGCGGGTGATGTCGAAGACTTCGGGGTCGGAGAAGACAGTGGTGTCGCGGTTGGCGGAGGCGTAGAAGACCACGACTTTGTCGTCGGCCTTGATCTCCTGCCCGCCCAGCACCTGGTCGGTGGTGGAGGTGCGACGGAAGAGGTTGACCGGGGAGACCCAGCGGACGATTTCGTCGGCGGCGGTCTTGGCGAGCGTGGGGTCGGCGACCAGGCGGGCCCACTGGTCGGGGTGCTCGAAGAGGGTGAGCATGCCGCCGGAGGCCGCGTTGCGGGTCGTCTCGTTGCCGGCGACCGCCAGAAGGAGGATAAAGAGGTTGAACTCGTTCTGGTCCAGCGTCTCGCCGTGCTCGTTGGGCTGGAGGAGCTTGGTGACGATGTCGTTCTTCGGGGTGTCTCTGCGTCGTGTCGCGAGTTCGTTGGCGTAGGCGAAGACCTCCATGGCGGCGGCCGAGCCCTCCTCGGGAGACTCCGAGTAGTCCGGATCCTGGCTGCCGATCATGCGGTTGGACCAGGTGAAGAGCTTGTCGCGGTCCGCCACGGGCGCGCCGAGCAATTCGCAGATCACGTACAGAGGGAGCGGCGCGGCGACTTCGGTGACGAAGTCGATCTCGCCGGTGCACTTGTCGAGGAGGTCGTCGCAGATGTCGCGGATGTGCTCTTCGAGGGCGCCGATCGTGCGCGGGGTGAAGCCGCGGTTGACCAGGGAACGCCGTCTCGTGTGCTCGGGCGGGTCCTGGTTGAGCATCATGTGCCGCTGGAGATCGATCTGATCCTGGGTCAGCTCTTCGAACAGGGCGAGCTTCCTGTGTGAGGAGAACCGGTCGGAGTGCCGCGATATGTGGACGACGTCCTCGTATCGGGTGACGGCCCAGAATCCTGGCTCGCCCTCGTGCCAGTGGACGGGGGAGTTCGCGCGGAGCCAGGCGAGCTGCTCGTGTGGTGGTCCGGTGGTTGCGTAAATGTCCCTGTCGACGAGGTCGATGTGCACCAGATTCACCCTCTTGATCAAGCGCTTGGTTAAATGCTACTTGAAACGTGTTCTATTACGTCCCTGTACGACCGTCAAGGGGCAATGTAGTGGCGAAATGGCTCCACAAGCGGCCCGCCGGAGTCGGGTGTTCACCGGGTGGCATGGCTTGTGCCAGGTCCCCGCGGTCGCCGGCGATGGCGGCCTCGCTTGGTGGCGGGCGCATGTGCAAGTCATCGGCCGGGTTTCGTGTGAGTGAGTCATCGGGCGGGTGTGCGGGAGCTATCGGGTGGGTTTGTGTGAGTGAGCCATTGGGTGGGTGTGTGAGAGCTATCGGGCGGGTGAGTGCGAGCTTCGGCTGGTTTCGTGCGCGATATGGAGGATCTACGGGTCGGATGCAGCTTGGGTTTGTGCGCGGTGCGACTCCTCGAGGAGCACGTTCGCCTCTCACCAGCCGCCGTGCCCGTCCCCCGAGTCATCGCTTCCAGGGTCGCGACCGTCGAGTCATCGCCCCAAAGCCGTTGTCCGTCGAGCAGTTGTCCGTCGAGTCGTCGTCTGCCAAGCCGTCCCCTCTTGGTTGCCAGCCCAAGGCATCCCGCCCGAAGGTCGCAAGCTTCCAGGCCGCAGCGGGTCGGGCCCTTGAGTCGGCGTCCGGACCCGCAGGATGTCGCTGCCGGAGATCGAGGCCTCGTCCGCCACCACCGTCGGGCTGTTGTGTCGGACGGCTCGTCGACGCGGCGCTTCGTATGGGTCATGGCCCGTCGTCGTGGCTCGCTGTCGTGGCTCGCTGTCGTGGCTCGTCGCACTGGCTCGTCGTGGTGGTCCGTCGTGGTGGTCCGTCGTGGTGGTCCGTCGCGGTGGTCCGTCGCGGTGGCCCGCTGTCGTGGGCCGCTGTCGTGGGCCTTCACATGGGGTGTCTTGCTTCTTGTGTGGGCTTGATGTTGGGTTTACCTCCGATGTTTTTAGGGGCATTAATCCGTGTATGTGAACGCAGCCATCGGAGCGGTAAAGTCGCTTCACAGGTGTAGTCCACCCCTCAAGGGTGTCTTTCGAGGTCACGGATCGGATGTATCCGTCTTGACGCACTTGACATGCTCTGCCTGGTCGCACGAGCATCATGAATCGAGACATCCGATGTATATGTGAAGGATGCGGTGTGAAGCTGCTGCGAGTAGGACCTGTCGGTCAGGAACGTCCGGTGGTCATGGATGACGCCGGTAACCTGCGCGACATCGGAGAGCCCGAGATTGATGGGGCTTTCCTCGCTTCCGGGGGAGTGGCGCGCGTCCGGGACGCGCTCGAGCGCGGTGCCCTGCCCGTCGTCGATGCCGAAGGGTTGCGGATCGGCGCCCCGATCGCGCGTCCAGGCAAGATCGTGTGTATCGGCCTGAACTACAGCGACCATGCCGCCGAGTCCGGGCAGGACGTGCCGGCCGAGCCGGTCGTGTTCATGAAGGCCGCGAACACCATGGTCGGCCCGTACGACGAGGTGCTTGTGCCCAGGGGCAGTGTGAAGACCGACTGGGAGGTGGAGTTGGCCGTGGTCATCGGCCAGGAGGCGCGCTACCTGGGCAGCCGGGAGGAGGCGCTCGGCGTGATCGCCGGGTACGCGATCTCCAACGACGTCTCCGAACGCGAGTTCCAGCTCGAACGCGGTGGGCAGTGGGACAAGGGCAAGTCGTGCGAGACGTTCAACCCGCTCGGCCCGTGGCTGGTGACGGCGGACGAGGTGGGCGACCCGCAGAGCCTGCCGCTGCGCCTCTGGGTGAACGGTGAGCTGCGCCAGGACGGCGACACCAAGAACATGATCTTCGATGTGGCCGAGATCGTGCGCTACCTGAGCCAGTTCATGGTCCTGGAACCGGGTGACGTGATCAATACGGGTACGCCGGCCGGCGTGGCGATGGGCATGCCGGGGCAGCCGTACCTGCGTGAAGGTGACGTGATGGAGCTGGAGATCGAGGGGCTCGGGCGGCAGCGCCAGATGGTGGGGCAAGCATGACGACTCCTGGCGCGTACCGGATCGTCGGGATGGAGACGCACGACGTGCGGTTCCCGACCTCGCGCGAGCTGGACGGCTCGGATGCGATGAATCCGGATCCCGACTACTCCGCGGCCTATGTCGTGCTCACGACCGATGACGGGTTCGAGGGGCACGGGTTCGCGTTCACGATCGGGCGCGGCAACGACATCCAGACCACGGCCATCAGCGCGCTCGAGCCGTACGTGATCGGCAAGGACGTCGAGGACCTCGGCACGCTCTACAAGGACATGGTCAACGACTCGCAGCTGCGCTGGCTGGGGCCGGAGAAGGGCGTCATGCACATGGCGATCTCCGCCGTGGTCAACGCCCTGTGGGACCTCAAGGCCAAGCGGGCGGGCAAGCCGTTGTGGCGGCTGCTGTCCGAGATGTCCCCCGAGGAGATCGTCGACCTCATCGACTTCCGCTACATCAGCGACGCGCTGACGCCGCAGGAGGCTCTCCAGATCCTGACGAGCCAGGAGCCGGGCAAGGAAGAGCGGATCAACCGGCTCATCGAGGTCGGCTATCCCGCCTACACCACCTCCCCCGGGTGGCTCGGGTACGACGACGACAAGCTGCGCAGGCTCTGCAAGGAGGCCCTTGAACAGGGCTTCAAGCAGATCAAGCTCAAGGTCGGCGCCGACCTGGAGGACGACCGGCGCAGGTTCAGGGTCGCCCGCGAGGTCTGCGGCCCCGACTTCCCGATCGCCATCGACGCCAACCAGCGCTGGGACGTCGGATCGGGCATCGAGTGGATCAACGCGCTGGGCGAGTTCCACCCGCACTGGGTCGAGGAGCCGACCAGCCCCGACGACGTGCTCGGCCACGCCGCCATCGCCAGAGGCATCGCGCCCATCCCCGTGGCCACCGGCGAGCACGTCCAGAACCGCATCGTGTTCAAGCAGCTCCTGCAGGCCGACGCCATCTCCTACCTGCAGATCGACTCGGCCAGGGTCGGCGGCGTCAACGAGAACCTGGCGATCATGCTGCTCGCGGCCAAGTTCGGCGTGCCGGTGTGCCCCCACGCGGGCGGCGTCGGGCTGTGCGAGCTGGTGCAGCACCTGTCGATGTTCGACTATGTAGCGATCACCGGCTCCATGGACAACCGCGTGATCGAGTACGTCGACCACCTCCACGAGCACTTCGTGGACCCGGTGGTCATCCGCAACGGCCGTTATGTCGCACCGTCCGCGCCCGGCTTCAGCGCGGAGATGCATGCAGTGTCGATCGCCGCCCATACATTCCCCGGCGGCGAGGTCTGGAGGGACGCGTGAGCCTGAAAGCGATCGTGACCGGTGGCGGCTCCGGGATCGGGCTGGCCGCGGCCACCCTGCTCGCCGAGCGCGGCATGAAGGTCGCCTGCCTTGACGTCAACCCGCCCGGTGACCCCTTCATCGGGATCAAGGTCGATGTCACGGACGACGCGGAGGTACGGGCGGCGGTGGCGGAGGCCGCCGACCGGCTGGGTGGCATCGATGTGCTCGTCAACAACGCGGGCATCGGCGCGCAGGGCACCATCGAGGACAACCCGGACAACGAGTGGCAGAGGGTGTTCGACGTCAACGTGTTCGGCATGGTCCGGGTCGCGCGGGCGGCGCTGCCGTACCTCAGGCAGTCCGAGCACGCCTCGATCGTCAACACCTGCTCGATCGCGGCCACCGCGGGCCTGCCGCAGCGCGCGCTCTACAGCGCGACCAAGGGCGCGGTGCTGTCGCTCACCCTGGCGATGGCCGCGGACCACATCCGTGAGGGCATCCGCGTCAACTGCGTCAACCCCGGCACCGCGGACACCCCGTGGGTCGCCAGGCTGCTCGACCGGGCCGACGACCCAGAAGGGGAGCGGGCCGCACTGAACGCCAGGCAGCCGATGGGCCGCCTGGTCAGCGCGGAGGAGGTGGCGGCGGCGATCGCCTACCTCGCCAGCCCCGAAGCCGGCGCCACCACCGGGGTCGCCCTCGCGGTCGACGGAGGTATGCAAGGGCTCCGGCTCAGAACATCGAGCTAAGGAAGGTAACCCCCCATGAAGTTCGGTTCGGCGGTCGCGGCGGCGGCCCTCTTGGCGGTCGTCACCGCGTGTGGCTCGGGCACGACAACAACCGGAGAAGGGGGCGGCGGCGGCAAGGTCGGCATCGACCACCCGCGGGCCGACTCCGACTTCTGGAACTCCTACATCAAGTACGTCCCCCAGATGGCCGGCGAGCTCAAGGTGGACCTCATGCCGCCCACGAACTCGCAGAACGACGTCTCCAAACTGGTCAACAACGTGCAGGCGCTGGTCGGACAGGGGGCCAAGGCGATCGTCATGGCCCCCCAGGACACCGGTGCCATCGCCAACACGCTGCAGCAGCTGGAGAACAAGAAGATCCCCGTCGTGACCGTCGACACCCGTCCGGACAAGGGCAAGGTCTACATGGTCGTACGCGCCGACAACCGCGCGTACGGGACCAAGGCCTGCGAGTTCCTCGGCGAGAAGCTGGGCGGCAAGGGCAAGGTCGTGCAGCTCCAGGGCGCGCTCAGCTCCATCAACGGCCGTGACAGGTCGGAGGCGTTCCTGGAGTGCATGAAGAGCAAGTTCCCCGGCATCACCGTGTTCAGCGAGCCCACGGAGTGGGACGGCACCAAGGCGGCGTCCATGCTGCAGACCCGCCTTGAGCAGAACCCCGATATCAAGGGCATCTACATGCACGCCGGCGGTGTCCACCTGGCGCCGACGCTGCAGGTGCTGAAGCAGAAGGGCCTGCTGGTCCCGCCGACCGACCCCAAACACATCTTCGTGGTGTCGAACGACGGGATCCCGCAGGAATTCGAGGCGATCCGCAAGGGCGACATCGACGCCACGGTGTCGCAGCCGGCCGACCTTTACGCCAAGTACGCGCTCTTCTACGCCAAGGCCGCGTTGGAGGGCAAGACGTTCAAGGCCGGTCCGACCGATCACGACAGCACGATCATCCAGCTCCCGAACGGCCTGGAGGACCAGCTGCCCGCGCCACTCGTGACCAAGGAGAACGTGGACGACAAGAGCCTTTGGGGTAATCAGGTCAAGTGATGAAAAATCACGTTGAGGCCCGAAACGTCGTCAAGCGCTTCGGACCCACCGTCGCGCTCAACGGCGCGGGGATCGCGATCGCCGAGGGCGAGACCCACGCGCTCGTCGGCAGGAACGGCGCGGGGAAATCCACCCTGGTGTCGATCCTCACCGGGCTTCAGCCGGCCGATGAGGGCGAGGTGCTGTTCTCGGGAGAGGCGGCGCCCGCCCTCGCCGACCGTGACGCCTGGCGGCAGCGCGTGGCCTGCGTCTATCAGAAGTCCACGATCATCCCGGCGCTCACGGTCGCCGAGAACCTCTTCCTCAACCGCCAGTCCGCCAAGGGCGCCACGATCAACTGGCGCGCGCTGCGGGCCAGGGCGCGCGGGCTGCTGGACACGTACGAGGTGGACGTCGACGCGCAGGCGCTGGCCGGCGACCTGACCGTCGAGCAGCGCCAGCTGGTCGAGATCGCCCGGGCGCTGTCGTTCGGGGCGAAGTTCATCATCCTCGACGAGCCGACCGCCCGGCTCGACGGCCCGGCCATCGAGCGGCTGTTCGCGCGCATGCGCTCGCTGCGCGAGCAGGGCGTCACGATGATGTACATCTCCCACCATCTCGACGAGGTCTACGAGATCTGCCAGAGCGTCACGGTCTTCCGGGACGCGCGGCACGTCGTGACCAGACCGGTCGCCGGTCTTCCCCACGACGAGCTGGTCGCCGCGATGACGGGGGAGGCCACGGCGGCGTACGAGCCTCGCCCCCGAACGCCCGGCGACAGGGTCGTGCTGTCGGGCGAGGGCCTCTCGCTCGGCGGCCGCTACGCAGATATCGATATTTCCGTGAAGTCGGGCGAGGTCGTCGGCCTGGCCGGATCCGCGAGCAGCGGCAAGGTCGGCCTGGCCGAGACCCTGGTCGGGCTCCGCAAGGCCGACTCCGGCACGGTCACGGTCGACGGCACCCGGGTCAAACCGGGCGACGTGCCCGCCGCCATGAGGGCGGGCCTCGGGTTCGTGCCGGAGGACCGCCACCACGAGGGCTTCGTCCCGCTGCTCTCGGTGGGGGAGAATGCCACGTTCCCGATCGCCCGCAAACTGGGCCGGTACGGCCTCGTGTCGCCGGCGCGCCGCCGGGCCAAGGGCAGCCAGATGATCAAGGAACTCGACATCAAGACGGAGGGGCCCGACCAACCGGTCGGCGACCTTTCCGGGGGGAACGCGCAGAAGGTCGTCTTCGCGCGGGCCCTCGTGGACGACCCGACGGTACTGGTCGTGATCAACCCGACCGCTGGCGTCGACGTCAAGGCCAAGCAGGCCCTGCTCGGCGCCGTCGAGGACGCGGTCGAGCGAGGCGCGGGGGCCGTCGTGGTCTCCGACGAACTCGACGATCTGCGCATCTGCGACAGGGTGTTGGTGATGTTCCACGGCAGGGTTGTCAAGGACGTGCCGCGTGGCTGGACGGACCACGAACTCGTGGCCGTGATGGAAGGCATGGAAGATTGACCACTATGACTGCGCCGGTCCCTCGGGTGCGCCTGGCCAGGTTCCGTGACCTGACGCTGGTGCCGGTGATCGTGATCCTGCTCGTCGTGGGCGCGTTCCTTGACCCGACCTTCCTGACGGCGGGCAACCTCACGAACGTGCTCCAGCAACAGGCGGCGATCTCGCTCCTCGTGCTGGCCGAGGCGATGATCCTCATCGCCGGCAAGTTCGACCTGTCGCTGGAGTCGACGGTCGGCACCGCGCCGGGCATCGCGGTGATGCTGGTGATCCCGGCGGCCGCGGGCGGGTTCGGCATCGGGCTGCCCGGCGCGCTCGTGATCCCGCTGGCGCTGCTGGTCGGCGCGGCCATCGGGGCGTTCAACGGTTTCCTGATCATCAGGTTCCAGCTGTCGGCGTTCATCGTGACGCTGGCCATGCTGATCATCGTGCACGGCTTCCTGCAGGGGCCGACCGAGGGCAAGACGCTGTTCCAGCTCCCCGACTCGATCCTCTACCTGGGCAGCGCCATGTGGCTCGGCCTGCCGGCGGCCGTCTGGATCGCCGGGGTGCTGTTCGCGGCGGGCATCTTCGGCCTCGGCTACCTGCGGCTCGGCCGCGCGCTCTACGCGATCGGCGGCAACATCGACGCCGCCCGCGCCGCCGGCATCCGGGTGGATCGGGTGCTGTACGGGGTGTTCATCCTGGGCGGGACGCTCGCGGCGCTCGCCGGGATCCTGGAGACCGGCCGCCTCGGGGCGATCGGCAACAACCAGGGCGTCGGGTGGATCTTCATGGTGTTCGCGGCGGCGGTCATCGGCGGCGTGAGCATGGACGGCGGCAAGGGCACGATCCTGGGCGCGCTCACCGGCGTGCTGGTGATCGGCCTGGTGCAGAACATTCTGACGCTCATCGGCGTCTCCGGCTTCTGGCAGCCGGTGATCTACGGCGGGATCATCCTCATCGCACTGATGATCAGCCGGATCGCGGGCGGAAAGGCACAGGATTGAACGGGATCGACGAGCCTCCGGCCGGATCGGAGACCGCCACGCCGATCGCCGCCCCGGCCGGGCCTCCGACCGGTCGTGACGGCGGCGCGTTGGCTGGGGGTGAAACCGGCGTAGACGGTGATTCTTTGAGCGGATATGAGGGCGGCGAGTCCATGGTTGAGGGCAGTGGGTCTTGGGTCGGGCGTGACGGCGGCGGGGTCGAGGTGTCGCGGCACGGCTTCGGCGGGGCGCCGATCGGCAACCTGTACAGCGAGGTGTCGCAGGAGCAGGCACGCGCCACCGTCGACGCGGCATGGGACGCCGGTGTGCGCCTGTTCGACACCGCGCCCCACTACGGGCTCGGCCTGTCGGAGCGCCGCCTGGGCGCCGCCCTCAAGGGCCGCTCCGGCTACGTCCTGTCCACCAAGGTCGGCCGCCTGCTGGTGCCCGCCTCGTCGTCGGGCAGCCGCGACGTGCAGGGCTTCGACGTGTCCGCCGACCTCCAGCGGGTGTGGGACTTCTCCGGCGACGGCGTTCGCAGGTCCTTGGAGGAATCCCTGGAACGGCTGGGGCTCCCGGCCGTCGACATCGCGCTCATCCACGACCCGGACGACCACATGGACCAGGCGCTGGCGGAGGCGTACCCGGCGCTGGCGGAGCTGCGGGCGCAGGGCGTGGTGAAGGCCATCGGCGTCGGGATGAACCAGTGGCAGGTACCGCTGCGCTTCGTCCAGGAGACCTCTATCGACGTCGTGATGCTCGCGGGCCGCTACACCCTGCTCGACCAGTCGGGCCTGCCGCTCCTGGAGGAGTGCGTGCGCCGCGGGGTGAGGGTGCTGGCGGCGGGCGTCTTCAACAGCGGCATCCTGGCCACCCCGCGGCCGACCGGCACGTACGACTACGAGCCCGCGTCGGCGGCGGTGGTGGAGCGGGCGACGAGGATCGCGGAGGTCTGCGAACGACACGGCGCCACGCTGCCACAGGCGGCCATGGCCTTCCCC
Organism: Nonomuraea sp. NPDC005650; assembly: GCF_040605375.1. Lineage (NCBI taxonomy): Bacteria > Bacillati > Actinomycetota > Actinomycetes > Streptosporangiales > Streptosporangiaceae > Nonomuraea > Nonomuraea sp. NPDC005650. The sequence goes on along the minus strand of NZ_JBEXCR010000040.1, from coordinate 17,542 downwards.
CTCCGCCACCCGGCCGTCGCCTCGGTCGTCCTGGGCTCCCGCTCGCCCGAGGAGGTCACCGCGAACGCAGCCCTGTTGTCCCGCCCTGTCCCGGAGGTGGTGTGGGACGAACTGATGTCTGAGGGGTTGCTGCCCAAGGAGGGCTAGCGAGGCGCTGTACCCTCCGGGCTCGGCGTCCCTCCCGTGACCGGGGAGGCACCTTCGTCGGGCGAGGTGGGCAGTACGACGTCGTCGGCAGGCGGGGGTGGGCGTGACGCTGCCGTGCGGGGTGGTGGGGTCAGGAGGGGATGAGGAGCCAGGATCTTGAGGGGCCGGGTTCGTACGTCGAGTCGAGGCGCTTGGCCAGGATCCCGGGCAGGCCCTGCTCGCGGGCGGCCTGGCGGACCGGGCCCGCCTCGCCCGGCCACGACGGAGCGGTCTGCCAATGGGCCCCGGCCAGCTCCAGCGCCTCCAGCGCCGCCCGTCGCACCGTGTAAGGCTCGTCGACCAGCGAGCGGCCGTCGTCGTACAGCAGGTCGTAGAAGACCAGGAGCTCCGCGCCCCCGAGCGTGGCCACCTCCCCGTCCAGTAGCGCCGTGCGGCTGCCGAACGACTCCGCCAGCCCCCTCAGCCACGGATGCTCCCGCGCGGCCGTGGTGCGCCCGCCCTCGACGGGGACGAGCAGGCGCCGGCCGCCCCACGCGAACTCGAAGGCGTAGGCGGAGACGTCCTTCGGGGGCTTGGCGCGTTCCGTCGGGAGCATGGGTTCGGCCGGTGGGAACGGGTCGCGGGACCGGGCGTCCATGCGGTGGATCATCCAGTTCTGGCCTCGGGTCCGGAACAGGACGAACCGCCCCGAGGCCCGCGTTCCGTGCAGGACGAACTTGACCTCGCGATCCGACCACTTCTCCGTCTCGTACGTGCCGGTGTCCCAGACGGTCATCGTGCCGCCGCCGTACTCGCCCCTGGGGATCTCGCCGTGGAACGTGAGGTACTCCATCGGGTGGTCCTCGGTGTGCACGGCCAGGTGGTTGGTGCCGGGGTCGGCGGGCAGGCCCTTGGGGACGGCCCAGGACACGAGGACGCCGTCGCGTTCGAGCCGCAGGTCCCAATGGAGGGAGCGGGCGTGGTGCTCCTGGATGACGAACGCGTTGCCGTCCCCGGAGGGAGGCGGCGACGCGGGGACGGGTTCGGGGGTGCGGCTGGCGTCGCGTTTGCTCCGGTATCGCTCCAGTTTGTCGGCCACGACATAGGTACTACCCGCCCCACCGAGATCAGGGCGAGCGCTGGAGGTCCTGCGTGCCGATGACCTTGAGAAGCCGCAGCGCCTCGTACGACGGCGAGCCCGGCGCCGCCGTGTAGAGCACGACCCACTGGTCGCCCTCGGGCACGTGCAGCGTCTCGCAGTCGAGCTCCAGCCATCCCACCGCCGGATGGTTGATCCGCTTGCGCGCCGACCTGCGGACGGTCACCTCGTGCCCGGCCCACAGCTCGGCGAACTCGGCGCTGCTCGACAGCAGCCGGTCGACGAGCCGGCGGATGCCGGGGTCGTCCGGGTAGCGGGCGGCGACGGCTCGCAGGTCGGCGACCGACTCCCTGCCGAAGCGCCACGCGCCTTCCGGGTCGTGGCGGTCCCTGGCCTTCGGGTCGGTGAAGTAGCGCCAGATGAGGTTGCGCTCGCGGGGCGGCAGCACGGAGAAGTCCGTGAGCAGGGCGGCGGCGAGCGGGTTCCAGGCCAGGACGTCGTACTTGGCGTCCGCCACGAGCGCCGGGGTGTCGTCCAGCCGGTCGAGCAGGTGCAGGATGCCGGGCCGGACGTCCTGCGGCGGGCCGGGAGGGGGTCCGGGGGGCTCGCCGGCCAGGTAGTACAGGTGGGAGCGCTCGTCGTCTGCCAGCCGCAGCGCCCTGGCGATCGCGCCGAGCATCTGCCGCGACGGCCGCGGCCCGCGGGCCTGTTCCAGGCGGGCGTAGTAGTCGACGGACATCCCGGCCAGCCGGGCGACCTCCTCCCGGCGCAGCCCGGGGGTGCGGCGGCGCCCGCCGCCCTCCAGACCCACGTCGGACGGTCGCACCAGTTCGCGGCGGCTGCGCAGGAAGCCCGCCAGGTCGGCCCTGTTGATCCGGTCCATGTCTTCAGCATGCCTGGCCCGCCGGGCGCCAGCCAGGGACCGTCGGTCCGAGGCTCGGCAGGTCTCTCCCGCCCGCCCGCAGGCCGCGCCCAGGCTGAGGGCATGAACATCGCACTCATCACCGGTGCCAACAAAGGCATCGGGTACGCCACCGCCCGCGTACTGGCCAAGTCTGGATATGTCGTGTTTGTGGGCGCCCGTGACCCCGAGCGCGGCCGGAAGGCCGCCGAGGAACTGGCGGCGGAGGGGCTCGATGCCCGGTTCGTCCGCCTGGACGTCACCGACCCGGACACCGTGGAGACGGCCGCCGCTCACGTCGAGCGCGAGTTCGGCCGCCTGGACCTGCTGATCAACAACGCCGCGATCAGTCGCGACTGGGAACGCACGCCGAGCCGCCTCTCGGTCCCCGCCCTGCGCGAGGTCTACGAGACGAACGTGATCGGCGTCGTCGCCGTGACCAACGCCATGCTCCCCCTCCTGCGCAGGTCGGAGGCCGGCCGCGTGGTGAACGTCTCCAGCGGCCTGGGCACGTTCGCGTTCCTGGCCGACCCCGAGCCCAAGTGGCGCCAGTACGCGACCCTGCTCGGCTACAACTCCTCGAAGGCCGCGCTGAACGCCGTCACCCTGATCTACGCCGAGGAGCTCCGCGACACGCCGATCAAGGTCTACGCGGTCGCGCCCGGCTTCTGCGCCACCGACCTCAACGGCCATCTCGGCGAGCTGACCGCCGAGGAGGGCGGCGAGCACGTGGCGCGCCAGGCCACCCTGCCCGACGTCTCGACCGGCGTCTTCCTCAGCGAGCAGGGCGGCACCAACCCCTGGTGACGAGGTCAGTCGAGATCGAGCGCCTTGCGCAGCCACGACTCCACGCCCGCCACGTGCACGGTCGCCCAGGACCGGGCCACGTCGGCCTGGCGGGCGGCGATGGCCTCGTAGATCGCGGTGTGCTGCTCCCGCGTCTTCTCCATCGCGCCCTCCTGGGTGAGGCCGCGCCAGATCCTGGCCCGAGTGGTCGGACCTGACAGACTCTCGATGAACGAGCACAGCACGCTGTTGCCCGACCCCTGCGCGATCCGCTGGTGGAACTGGAGGTCGTTGGCCACCAGCTCCTCGACCGTGGGCTCGTCGGGCAGGGACTCCAGGATCAGGCGCAGCTCCTCGACCTCGGCGTCGGTCATCAGGTCGGTCGCCATCGCCGTGGCGGCCGGCTCCAGGATGCGCCTGACCTCGAAGAACTGGATCACCGTGTCGTCGCGGTGCAGATCGAGCACGAACGACATGGTGTCGAGCAGCAGGTGCGGCTCCAGGCTGGTCACGTAGGTGCCGTCGCCCTGACGTACGTCGAGCACGTTGATCAGGGACAACGCGCGTACGGCCTCGCGCAGCGAGTTGCGCGAGAGGCCGAGCCGCTCGGCGAGGTCGGCCTCCTTGGGCAGCCGGTCGCCGGGGACCAGCTCGCCCGAGAGGATCATCTGTTTGATCTTGTCGATGGCCGCGTCGGTGACCGCCACGCTTCTCTCCCTAGACATCGGATGTCTAGGAGTCTAGAGCCTGGAAGCGGACCGGATCGACACCGGGGACCCGGCGAATCTCGCCCCTGGCCTCCAAAGTGCGCAGGTGCGCCGCGGCCTCCCCGGCCGCCATGCCTTTCAGCGCGGGGGGCAGATCGCCCCATGGCCTGTTCCACGTCATCATCGCGGCGACCTCCCAGATGGTCAGCGGTGCCGGCCGCTGGGCCAGGAGGGCGCGCAGCCGTACGAGCTTCTCATCGTGATGGTGGCGGATCTCGGCGGCTCGCGCGGCCACATCAGGAAATATCCATTCGTGTGCGGGCAACGCGTCGAGGGGGCCCAGCTCGGCAACGCGATCCAAGGAGTCCAGGAAATCACCCAATGGATCGACATCGTCCCGGTCATACGGATAAATCCCGACGTGGGGGGTGATGTCGGGGAGGACGTGGTCCCCGGTGAACAGCCGGTCGGCGTCCTCCAGGTGCAGGCAGATGTGCCCGGGGGTGTGGCCGGGCGTGTGGACGGCCCGGAGCTTGCGGCCGGGCAGGTCGACCAGGTCGCCGTCACGTAACCGGCGGTCGGGCAGCGCCGGCGGGATCGGGCGGCTCACCGCCTGCCGCGCCTCGCCCGGATCGGCCCCGGCCCGCCTGAGCATGTCGGACTGGAAGCTCTCGTGCTCGTCGGCGGCGTAGTCGTGCATGAGCCTGACCAGCGCCGCGTCGGCCTCGTGCATCGCGATCCACCCACCGGACACGTCCTTGACCTGCCCCGCGAGCCCGGCGTGGTCGGGATGGAAATGGGTGACGACCACCCCGCTCACCGTGCTCACGTCGATCCCGAGGGTCGCGAGCCCGCCGCTGAGCGCGTCCCAGGCGTCCGGATGGTTCCACCCGGAGTCGACCAGCACCGGCCCCTTGGGGGATTCGAGGGCGTAGACGAGCGTGTAGCCGAGCGGGCTGCCCGGGATCGGCACCGGCACGCTCCACACCCCGCCGCCGAGATCCTGCGGCCGCTGCTCGGCGTACGGCCTGCGTCTGCTCTTCATGCGCCCCCCGATCGGGTAATGAGTGTCGCTGTCACCGGCTGAATACGCCCTCAGCCGGCCCGCTCGAGAATGGTGGCCGTGGCCAGCGCCCCGCCGGCGCACATCGTGACGAGCGCGGTGGCCGAGTCGGACCGCTCCAGCTCGTGCAGCGCCGTGGTGATCAGCCGCGCGCCCGTGGCGCCGACCGGATGGCCGAGCGCGATCGCGCCGCCGTTGACGTTGACGCGGTCGAAGTCGGGCGCGTGCGCGCTCGCCCATGACAGCACGACCGATGCGAACGCCTCGTTCACCTCGAACCTGTCGATGTCGCCGATCGTCATCCCCGCCGCTGCCAGCACCTTCGCCGTCGCCTCCACGGGCCCGTCCAGGTGATAGTACGGCTCCGCGCCGATGAGCGCCTGCGCCAGGATCCGCGCCCTGGGCCGCAGCCCCTGCCGCGCGGCCGCCTCCTCGCTCATCACCAGCACCGCCGCGGCGCCGTCGGAGATCTGCGACGAGGTGCCCGCGGTGTGGAGCGCGCCCTCGACGACGGGCCTGAGGCCGGCCAGCGTCTCGACCGTGGTCTCGCGTAAGCCCTGGTCCCTGCGTACGTCACCGACGGGCACGATCTCGCGCTCGAACCGCCCGTCGGCCCACGCCTTGGCCGCCAGCCGCTGGGAACGCGCCCCGAGCCAGTCGAGCCGCTCCCGCGTCAGCCCGCGCCGCCGCGCGATCCGCTCGGCCGCGGTGAACTGGTCGGGCAGGTCGATGCGCCAGTCGTCCGGTTTGGCGGTGGCGGGCCGGACGTTGCTGCCGAGCGGCGCCCGGCTCATCACCTCGACGCCGCACCCGACGCCGGCCTCGATCACGCCCGCGCGCACCATCGCCGCCGCGAGGTGCACCGCCTGCTGCGACGAGCCGCACTGCGCGTCCACCGTCGTCACCCCGGTCTGGTACGGCAGCCCGGCGTAGAGCCACGAGTATCGCCCGATGTGCCCGCCCTGCTCGCCCGCCTGCGTGACACATCCGGCGAACACCTGGCCCACGGCCGCCGGGTCGATCCCCGACCGCTCGACGAGCCCGTTCAGCGCGGTGGCCAGAACCTGTTGCGGTTTCAGCCCGGCCAACCATCCCGCTCGCTTGCCGATGGGGGTGCGAACGGCCTCGACGATCACAGGTGTGCCCACAGTCGCCTCCAGAATGATGCTCTGGCGTGACTGTAACGCGTTCTACTTTGGTGCGGAACCCTCCAGCGTCGCCGGCAGCCCGAACGTCTCGAACAGGCTCTCCTCGAAGAACATGCCGACGTGCCGGACCTGCTCCCCGGCGAACGTCAGCACCATGATCGCGAACTGCCCGTAGACGCCGTTCTCGCGGTGGTACACCGCGAAGGCCGGCTGTCCGTTGGCGGCGATCGGGACCAGCTTGAGGTCGCCGGGGCGCTCGGCCGGGCACTGCGTCCTGGTGAGCTCCATGATCGCCTCGGGCCCCTGGTACCAGCCGACGAAGGGCGGCATCTCCCAGACCGCGTCCTTGGTGAACAGGTCGACCAGGCTGTCGACGTCGTAGTTCTCGAACGCCGCGACGTAGCGGTCGAGCTGGGCCCGCTGCTCGGCAGACAGCGGCTCGACCGGGTCGTCGATGCTCGGCTGCACCTCGTTGAGCTGGGCGCGGGCCCGCTGGAGGATGCTGTTGACGGCCGCGGTGGACGTCTCCAGCGCCTCGGCCACCTCGGAGGCCTTCCACTTGAGCACGTCACGCAGCACCAGCACCGCCCGCTGCCGCGGCGGCAGGTGCTGCAGCGCGGCGATCAGGGCGAGCCTGATGCTCTCGCGCGCGGTCACGATCGCGGCGGGGTCGTCGCCGCCGACGCCCGCCAGGGCGTCGGGCACGGGCTCCAGCCACGGCACCTCGTGGTCCGACACCAGGGGAGCGGTCGGCTCGGTGCTGGGTGCACCGAGCCCGGTGGGCAGCGGCCGCCTGTTCCGGCTGTCGAGCGCGGTCAGGCAGGCGCTGGTGGCGATGCGATAAAGCCACGTGCGCAACGAGGAACGCCCCTCGAAGCCCTCATAGGCCCGCCACGCGCGCAGGTACGTCTCCTGGACGAGGTCCTCGGCGTCGTGCACCGAGCCCATCATCCGGTAACAGTGCGCCAGCAGCTCGCGCCGCATCGGGTCGACCTGTTGGAGGAACTCCTCGTTCGTCGGCTTGTCGGTCATACCCCCTGTATAGACGTTGCCACTGACATATCGGCGAGTTCTGACGGCGATTAAGACGAACCTTTTACGGAGCCAAAGAAATGACCATGATGCGGTCAGCGGGGGACGGTGAGGACGATCTTGCCGGTGACCCGGTTCGTCTCGCCGAGTTCGTGGGCCTTGGCGGCCTCCGCCAGCGGCAGGGCGGCGGCGACCTCCGCGCGCAGCCGCCCTGCCTCGGCCAGGGCCGCCAGCGCGCGCATCGCGGCGTGGTCGGGCTCCACCAGCATGGCCTCCGAGCGGATGCCCAGCTCGGCGGCCTGCCGGTGCAGGTCCGGGTCGAGATTGCTGAGCACCAGCGAGACGATCGTGCCACCCTTGCGCAGGGTGCGCAGCGAACGCGGCCCGTAGTCGCCGCCGATGGTCTCGAGCACCACGTCCACGTCCCGCACGACCTCGGCGAAGTCCTCGTTCCGGTAGTCGACCAGCTCGTCGGCGCCCAGGCCGCGCAGGAACTCGTGCTTGGCCGCGCTGGCCGTCCCGATCACGTACGCGCCGCGCGCCTTGGCGATCTGCACCGCCAGGTGCCCCACCCCGCCGGCGGCGGCGTGGATGAGCACGCGCTGGCCGCCCTTCAGCCCGGCGACGTCCACGAGCGCCTGGTACGCGGTCAGCCCCGCGAGCGGGATGCCAGCCGCCTGGACATGGTCCACGGCGGCGGGCTTGCGCACGAAGTGACGCGACGGCGCGGTGACGTACTCGGCGAAGGCGCCGTGCGCGTCCGGGTACTTGAGCATGCCGAACACCTCGTCGCCCGGCTTGTAGAGCGCCTGACCGACGCCGGAGTCCTCGACCACGCCCGAGACGTCGTAGCCGAGCACGAACGGCAGCTCGTCCCGCAGGAAGCCGCCGCCCGCGCGGGTCTTCCAGTCGGTCGGGTTGAGCCCGGCCGCCTCCACCCGCACCAGCACCTCGGTCGGGCCGGGGACGGGCCTGTCGACCTCGACCATCTTCAGAACCTCAGGGCCGCCCAGGGCGTCCTGGCTGATCGCCTTCATCTTCATGGGACCCAGCCTGCTGGTTCGGGGGCCAACCCCGCGAGTGGCCCAAAGGCCATGATGTGTAAAGATCGGGCCATGCATCGAGTCGCCGTCCTCGCCGTCGACGGGGTGATCCCGTTCGAGCTGAGCGTGCCGTCCAGGATCTTCTGCGCCGCCCGGGGGCCCGGCGGCGAGCCGCTGTACGACGTGGTCACCTGCACGGTCGACGGCCGTCCCGTCGCCACGGCCGCCGACTACTCCATCGCCGTCGAGCATGACGCGAGCGTGCTGGCGAGCGCCGACACGGTGGTGGTGCCCGCCGCGGAGTGGTTCGCCGGGCTCACGGGCGCGGAGTCGCTGCCCGCCGGGCTGGCCGCGGTGCTGGCCCGGATCCGCCCCGGCACCCGGATCGTCTCCATCTGCATCGGCACGTACGTGCTGGCGGCGGCCGGACTGCTGGACGGCCGCCCGGCGACCACGCACTGGCGGCAGGCCGAACGGTTCGCCGCCGCGTTCCCGAAGGTCCGGATGGACGCGGACGTGCTGTTCGTGGACGACGGCGACGTGCTCACCTCGGCCGGCGCCTCGGCAGGCGTGGACCTCTGCCTCCACCTCGTCCGCCGCGACCACGGCAGCCGGGTCGCCAACCAGGTGGCCAGGGCGTGCGTGGTGCCGCCGTGGCGGGACGGCGGCCAGGCCCAGTACGTCGAGCACCCGGTGCCCGAGCCGTCCAGCGTCGGCACCGCCCCCACCAGGGCCTGGGTCATGGAACGGCTGGGCACGCCGCTCCGGCTGGACGACCTGGCCGATCACGCGGGGATGAGCCGGCGCACGTTCACCCGGCATTTCCGGCAGGAGGTGGGGCTGAGCCCGGGGCAGTGGCTGACTCAGCAGCGGATCGCGCTGGCCCGGCACCTGCTGGAGAGCAGCGACCTGCCGGTGGACCGCGTGGCGGAGCGGGCCGGCTTCGGGACGGCGGCCTCGCTCAGGCAGCACCTGCAGGCGGCGATGGGGGTGTCACCGCACGCGTACCGGCGCACGTTCCACACAGGGTGACCGGCCTGCCGGTCAGATGTCGGCGAGCAGCCGGGCGGCGGCGGTTTCGATGCGGCGCTGGATCTGGTCGTAGGTGCGGCGGCCCCGGAGCATCTCCAGCAGCTCCTGCACCCACACGCTGGCCAGCGAGCCCGCGAGGTCGGCCTGCTCCTCGGTGGCGTCGTCGAGGGTCAGGCCGTCGGCCGAGACACGCAGCAGCAGCCCCGTGATGCGCTCCCCGAACGGCGTCTGCACCTCCGCCATGATCAGCGAGCGGATGAGCGCGTCGGCCAGCTCCGGCTCTCGCATCAGCCCGCGGGTCGCCCGCATGAGCACGTCGACCGCGCGGCTCGACGGGGTGGTGGCCCCGGGCGGCCGCCGCTCGATGCTGCTTTCGAGGAGGTCGATCTCCTCGCCCACCACCGCCACCACCAGGTCCATCTTGGACGGGAAGTAGCGATAGAGCGTGCCAAGCGCGACGCCGGCGCGCTCGGCCACCGTGCGCATCTGCATGGCTTCGACCCCGCCGCGCGAGGCCAGCGCCGCGGCGGCCTGGACGATGCGCTTGCGGCGTTGGTGCTGGCTGCGCGTACGGACGCTGTGCCCGCCCGGCGTGGGGTGGCTCTCCATGGTCCCCTCGGTGTCGCTGGAGGGCGCGGCGGTCGTCGCGTGCGTGGTACGCATAAGAACACGTTATCTGATTTCTCGATAACACGGCTTGTTACTCGCGGGTCACAAAGAAGCCCTATAGGCCCATGTCTGTGGCGTTACAGGCTTATGTCGCGACTTATCGGGATGGGTGGGCACTAGACAGATATTAGAATCTGTTCTAGTTTGCGATTCGGCTGACCGAGCGCTTGGTGGAGGCTCCGGATGGCGAACACGATGGCGGCCCTGCTCCTCGCACGGGCCGACGACGACCGACCTGGACTGATGTTCGAGGGCACGACGTGGTCGTGGCGCGAGCACGTGGCGGCCTGTCGTGCCGCGGGGGCCTGGCTGTCGCGGCGCGGCGCGGGACTGCACGTGGGGGTGCTCAGCGAGAACGTTCCCGAGCTGGTGTTCCTCGTGGGCGGGGCGGCGCTGTCCGGGCACGTGGTCGTCGCGCTGAACCCGACGCGGTCGGTCGACGAGCTGATCCGCGACGCCCGCGCCACGGACGTGGACCTGCTCCTGGCGGACGCCCCGTACGCGGGGCTGGCCGGGCCGATGTCCGAGGCGCTGGGGGTGGAGGCGCTGCCCCTGGCGAACGCCGTGGCGGACGATCTTCTCGACACGGACGCCGCGCCCGAGGACCTCGTGATGCTGATCTTCACCTCGGGCACCTCCGGCCGGCCCCGCGCCGTGCGGATCACGCAGCGCAAGATGGCCGTCCCCGGAGCGAGCCTGGCGGCGCTGCTCACCCCGTCGGACGTCGTGTACTGCTCGATGCCGCTGTTCCACTCGGGCGCGCTCATGGCCGCCTACGCCCCGGCCGTGGCGTCGGGTGCGGCGCTGGTGCTGCGGCGGCGGTTCTCGGCGTCGGGACTGCTGCCCGACATCAGGCGGTACGGCTGCACGTACCTGCACTACGTGGGCAAGGCGCTCTCCTACGTCCTGGCCACCCCCGAACGCCCCGACGACGCCGCCAACCCGCTCAGGATCGCGTTCGGGAACGAGGGCAGCGCGGTGGCGACGAGGAGGTTCGGGGAGCGGTTCGGGTGTCACGTGATTGACGCCTTCGGCTCCACGGAGACGGCCATCTCGCTCACCCCCGACCCGTCCGGGCCGCGGGGGTGCCTGGGGCGGCTGCCCGAGGGCGTCCGGATCCTCGATCCCCTCACCGGCCGCCCCTGCCCGCCGGGCCGCGTCGAGAACGGCCGCCTGCTCAACCCCGACGAGGCCGTCGGCGAGCTGGTCAACGTGCGCGGGCTGGGGCTGTTCGACGGCTACTACAACGACCCCGAGGCGGACGCCGAGCGGATCAGGGACGGCGCGTTCTGGTCGGGCGACCTGGCGTACGCGGACGGGGACGGCTACGTGTTCTTCGCGGGGCGCGGCACCGAACGCCTGCGCGTGGACGGCGAGAACCTGGCGGTCGCGCCCATCGAGGCGGCGCTGCGGGAGTTCGCGGGGGTGGTCGAGGCGGCCGTCTACCCGGTGCCCGACGCGGCGGCCGGCGACCAGGTCATGGCGGCGCTGGTGCTGGAGGGGGGCTTCGACCCGGAGGCGTTCGCGGCGTTCCTCGCCGCCCGCAGCGATCTGGGCGCCAAGTCCTTACCCCGATATATCCGCCTTTCTGATCACTTGCCCCAGACGCCCTCCCACAAGGTCATCAAACGGCTCCTCGCCCGCGAGGGCTGGCGCACCGCCGACCCGGTCTGGTGGCGTCCGGGCTCCGGGCTCCGGCGGCTGACCGACTCGGACGTCAAGGAGATCGAGGACGAGTTCGTACGGCACGGCAGGCAACACCTCTTGGAGACGTGAATGGACTTCAACCTGGACGAAACCCAGCAGGACCTGCGGAAGCTGGCGGCCGAGGTACTGGCCAGGGAAGGGGACGACGAGCGGCTGCGGCAGGCCGGGCTCATGAGCGTTTGCGTGCCGGAGGAGGCCGGGGGAGCCGGACTCGGGCCGGTGGAGATGGCCGTGGTGCTGCGGGAGGTGGGGGCGCGGGCGGCGCCGGTGCCCGCGCTGCCCACGCTGGTGAGCACGCTGACCCTGGCCCGCTATGGCACCCTTGACCAGCAACGCCGCCAGGGCGGCAGCACCCTCGCGCTCCGCGAGCCCGGCAGGGCGCCGGCCGACCCGCCCACGACGAGCGCCCGGGCCGCCGACGGCGGCTGGACGCTGACCGGGCGCAAGGTCTCGGTGCCGCACCCCGCGGCCACGGTGCTCGTCACCGCCGACGAGGGCCTGTTCCTGGTGGAATCGCCGGCCACGATCCCCGAGCACACCTCCACCGGCGAGCCCGCCGCCACGATCGTGCTCGACGGAACCCCGGCCGAGCGGGTCGCGGGGACCGAGGCGGTGACCGGGGCCCGGCAGTTGTTCATGGCGGCCGTGGCGGCCCAGGCCAGCGGCGTGCTGGCCGGCGCGCTGGAGCTGACCACCGACTACATCAGGACGAGGAAGCAGTTCGGCCGGGCGCTGGCCGAGTTCCAGGCCGTGACCATGCAGATCGCCGACGTCTACATCGCGGCCAGGGCCCTGGACGTGGCCATGTGGTCGGCGGCCTGGCGCCTGGGCGAGGACCTGCCGGCCGACCAGGACCTGGCGCTGGCCGCGTACCACGTCAGCGAGGCCTGGAAGGCCCTCTACACCTGCCAGCACCTGCACGGCGGCCTCGGGCTGGACGTCACGTACCCGCTGCACCGCTACTTCGCGCAGGCCAAGCACCTGTCCCACCTGCTCGGCGGCGCCGACGCCCAGCTCGACCTGATCGGAGCGCTCCTCTGATGCTGATCGACCTGACCCCAGCCCAGCGCGCCCTGCGCGACGAGCTGCGCGAGTACTTCCAGGGCTGTCTCACCGACGAGGATCGCAGGAAGATCGCCGAAGATCCGTTCGGCGGGGCGTACATGGAGCACTGCCGCCGCCTCGGCAGCGACGGCAAGCTCGGCCTCGGCTGGCCCAAGGAGTACGGAGGAGGCGGCTACGGCCCCCTTGAACAGCAGATCTTCGCCAACGAGATAGCCCGGGCGGGCGTCCCGTACCCGATCATCACGGTGCAGACCGTGGGGCCCACGCTCATGCAGTACGGCACCCAGGAGCAGAAGGACCTCTTCCTGCCCCGCATCCTCGCCGGCGAGTGCCACTTCGCCATCGGCTACAGTGAGCCCGAGGCCGGCACCGACCTGGCCTCCCTGCGCACCACGGCGGTGCTCGACGGCGACCACTACGTCGTCAACGGCCAGAAGGTGTTCACCAGCGGCGCCCACTACGCCCAGTACATCTGGCTGGCCGCCCGCACGAACCCCGAGGCCAAGAAGCACAAGGGCATCACCATGATGATCGCCTCCACGGACGACCCCGGCTTCTCGTGGACGCCGATCGTCACCATGGACGGCCGCCACCACACCAACGCGACCTACTACAGCGACGTCCGCGTACCCGTGAACATGGTGGTCGGCGAGGTGGACCGGGGCTGGGACCTGATCGTCAACCAGCTCAACCACGAGCGCGTCACCCTCGGCCCGGCCGGGAACCTCGGCCAGACCTACGACCGCTTCCTCGCCTGGGCCCGCCGCACGGGGCAGGCCGACAATCCGGACGTACGGCGCGCGCTGGCCAGGGTGTGGGGCGCCTTCCGTACGAACGAGCTCCTGAACTGGCAGGTCGCCGCGAACATGGACCTCGGCTGGCTGGGCGCCCCCGACGCGTCGGCCACCAAGATCTACGGCTCCGAGCGCATGCAGGAGGTCGGCCGGCTCGTCGGCGACACCCTGGCCAGGTACGGGGACCCGTCGGACCCGGAGACGGCCGAACTGCTCGAACGCACCGATCACGGGGTGAAGGGGGCGGTGGTGCTGACGTTCGGCGGCGGGGTGAACGAGGTGCAGCGGGAGCTGATCGCCATGCTCGGCCTGAACCTGCCGAGGCCGCCGCGATGACCCCTCCCATGAGCGACGAGGAGCTGCACGAGCTCGCGGGCAAGCAGACGGCGCTGGGAGAGGTACGCGGAACCCCGGCGCAGGACCCGGTCAACGGCCCCATGATCCGGCACTGGCTGGACGCCATGGGCGACGAGAACCCGGCGTACCTGGAGAAAGGGGTCGCCCCGCCCGCGATGGCCCAGGTGTGGACGATGCCGGGGGTGCGGCGGGGGGCGAAGGACCGTTCGCCGGTGGACGACATGATCGCCACGCTCGACGCGAGCGGCTACACGGGCGTGGTGGCGACCAACTGCGAGCAGACCTACCACCGGTACGCGCGGGTCGGCGAGCGGCTCACCCCGGCCACGCGGTTCTCGGACCTGGCCGGGCCCAAGCGGACGGCGCTGGGGGTGGGGTTCTTCGCCACCTGGAAGGTCACCTGGTACGGCGAGGACGACGAGCCGGTCGCCGAAATGCTCTTCCGAGTCCTGAAATTTCGCCCACGCACTAAGGCCGCCGCCGACCGGCCGGTGTACCCGCTCCAACCGGCGATCAACCAGGACACCGCGTTCTTCTGGGAAGGCGTGCGGCAACGGGAGCTCCGCATCCAGACCTGCGCCGACTGCGGCCACCACCGCCACCCGCCCGGCCCTCTTTGCCCGCAATGCCGCTCGGCCAACAGCTCCCACCTGGTCGCGAGCGGCCACGGAACCCTCTACAGCTACGTCGTGCACCACCACCCGCCGGTGCCGGGCCGGGAGACCCCGTTCGTCGTGGGCGTGGTGGAGCTGCCGGAGGGCGTGCGGATCGTCGGCAACGTCGTGGACTGCCCGATCGAGGAGGTGTCCGTCGGCATGCCGCTGCGCGTGACGTACCGGCCGATGGACGACCAGCTCGTCCTGCCGATGTGGGCGCCTTCGAAGGAGGACGCGTGATGCGTACCGAGATCGGGTCCGCGCTGCCGGAGCTGGCCATCGACCTCACCCCCACCGTGGTCGTCTCCACGGCCCTGGCCACCATGGACTTCACGCCGGTGCACCACGACGTCGGGAAGGCGCGCGCCCAGGGGTCCAAGGACATCTTCCTCAACATCCTGACCACCATGGGCCTGGTCGAGCGGTACGTCACCGACTGGGCCGGACCGGAGGCCGTCATCGAGCGCATCGCCGTCAAGCTGGGCGTCCCGGCGTACGCGGGGGACCGGCTGTGCTTCAACGGGACGGTCGTGTCGCGCGAGGACGGCCGGTTCACGGTCGAGGTGCGCGGCAAGGTGAGCCTGGGCGACCACGCCACAGGAACCGTCACCTTCGCCCTGGCCGAGGAGGGGAAGCCGTGCTGAGCGGGCGCACCGCCGTCGCGGGTGTCGGGGCGACCGAGTTCAGCAAGAAGTCGGGGCGTTCCGAGCTGCGGCTGGCCGCGGAGGCCGTATTGGCGGCACTGGACGACGCCGGGCTCTCGCCCGGCGACGTGGACGGCATGGTGACCTACACCCAGGACTCCAGCCAGGAGATCGCCGTCGCCAGGGAGGCGGGGATCGGGGACCTGACGTTCTTCTCGCGGGTCGAGTACGGCGGCGGCGCGGCCTGCGGGACCGTGGCGCACGCGGCCATGGCCGTGGCCACGGGGATGGCGCGGACGGTCGTCTGCTACCGCGCCTTCAACGAGCGCTCCGGCCGCCGCTTCGGCCAGCCGAACAGCCGCCTGACCGGCGAGCCCACCTCCCAGGGGCTGGAGATGAGCTGGCACGTGCCGTACGGGCTGATGACGCCGGCGGCATGGGTGGCCATGTTCGCCCGCCGCTACATGCACGTGTACAACGCGACCTCGGAGGACTTCGGCCGGGTGGCGGTGGCCATGCGCCGCCACGCCGCCACCAACCCCGCCGCCTGGTTCTACCGGCGCCCCATAACGCTGGAGGAACACCAGGCGTCCAGATGGATCGTCGAGCCGCTGCACCTGCTCGACTGCTGCCAGGAGAGCGACGGCGGCGTGGCCCTGGTGGTCACCTCAGCCGAACGCGCCCGAGACCTCCGCAGATCGCCCGCCCTGATCACGGCCGCGGCCCAGGGCGCGGGCTCGGGCCAGATGATGATGACCAGCTACTACCGCGACGACATGACCGGACTGCCGGAGATCGCCGTGGTCGCCCGCCAGCTCTGGGAGATGTCCGGCCTATCACCCAGAGACATCCAAACCGCGATCCTGTACGACCACTTCACCCCGTTCGTCCTGGCCCAACTGGAGGAGCTGGGCTTCTGCGCCCGCGGCGAGGCCCCGGACTTCCTCCGGGACGGCGCCATCGAACTGGACGGCCGCCTGCCCGTGAACCCCCATGGAGGCCAGCTGGGAGAGGCCTACATCCACGGCATGAACGGCATCGCCGAAGCCGTCCGCCAGATCCGCGGCACGGCGGCCAACCAACTCCCGGACGTACGAAACGTCCTGGTCACGGCCGGAACCGGCGTACCGACCAGCGGCCTCATCCTCTCCTCCGACGGGTAGGTGCCCATCTGGGTGGTCAGCCTGCTGGACCCCGCCCCGAGCCAAAGGTCTTCGCAGGGAGGCGCTTCGCGCTCGGGGCTCAGGCGTCCTTACTCGGGCGCCTGACGGCGCAACCCCCGCTCGCTCCGCTCGCCAGTCAGCCCACCCGTTGACCGGCGAAGCGGTGGGCCGACTGACGCCCACCCCGGACCGGCTTGCCGCGGGGCTGCCCTTGCCCGACGGAACAACGCCGAACTCGCGCCCGATCACGGGGTTGGCCTGCTGGATCGGCCCCCATCGAACCCGCTTCGCGGCACCGCGGTCCTTACTCCCGCCCCCGATACCGCGTTGTTCGTGTCCCTCGATCGGCGTCAACTCGGTCTGCACAGCGACGACGAGTCGGCTGAACGTCTCGGCGGAGTGCGACGCCGGCCCGTACATCGGAATGACCTGCTGGTGTAGGGCAGGCTTGCGCCGCGCCTGGTGGATGACCTCGGCGGCTGGCAAGACGATGGTCGGTGACTCCTTTGCGGCAGCGCGAGCTCCGACTCCTGTCACACCGACGCATCTCGCCTGGATCAGCTCGAGAAACTCGCTCGCCGAAGTTACGACCAAGTCATTTCCAAGTCGCTTTCCTTACTGTCGCGCAGGCACTGAGAACGACGCCTCCACGGGAGCCGGTCTCAGTACCGGTCCTTACCGGACCGAACACCCCGCGATGACACTCAAGAGGAAAGGACCATCAAATGGCCTTCAGTTTCCGCCGCGGTACAGCGGCGCACGCCGGTGTGGGCGCCGTGGCAGCGGTGATGACCGCGGCGTTGGTCTGCATGCCCACCGCTGCCAGGGCCGACGGGCCGTCGATCACGGTGGAGGTGACGCCCACCGGCTCCGCGCGCTATTACGAACCCTGCCGCGGTACGGAGACCTGGGGAGTGGCCGCCGGTAGGCAGAGCCCCGACTTCGACAAGGGAAATTATCAGGTGTGCAGCTATCCCAGCAGCGGCGTGGCGTTCAACCCGTGGAAGAACGGACTGGGCGCCGGGTACAACGCCACCGCGAGGGACCACGTGATCGAGCAGTCCCATGGGGAGTGGTACCCCCGGGACCAGAAGTCTCTCTGCACGTACTGGATGCCCGCCGGCCCGAACCGTACGGCGCTGATCTCCGAGATCCTGCAGACGTACCAGGTCAAGCTGATCTACAAGTACCCCGACGGCAGCATCCAGATCGCCGACACCACTCAGGCGACGTATTCCGGCAACAAGAGCGTCTCTTGGAATCCCGGGTGCTGGACGAGATGACGCCGCGCCACCGCTTTTAGGGAACCTCTGGCACGGCTCGCGCCCGGATGCCCGCCGGCCGCGCTCTGCTCGCAGCGGCCGGCGGGGGTTGAGCGGGACTTATTGGGCGGCGAGCTGAGCGATCTGCTCGGCGCTCAGCACACCGTCATACATGCGGACGTCGTCCACGGATCCTGGCCAGTAGCCGGTGAACGCGCCCGCGGTCTTGGTCCGGCCCAGTTGCAGCGGGCCGGTGGCGTTCCACGCACTCGCGTGGGACGTGATCGT